>CAMBZY010000475.1 GCA_945872325.1 Candidatus Kuenenia stuttgartensis
GAGGCTGGATAGCTCGAAAAACAAGTCATCCAGGCCCGCAAGTGATGTGGATTGGGATTCAAAGAATGCATGATTTCGCGACAGGTTGGGAAATATTTGGCCCGGAGGCCAAAAAAAGTCGACGCTGACTTATGCGTAACAACGAGGGCTAGCGCCCGGCGGCTAGGTTCAAACCAAGAAACTGATGGCTAGCGACTCTTATCTAGCCGGTCTTGGCGCTAGCCCCGGTTATTTATCTTCCGCGAACCGGGGGCTAGCGCCCGGCGGCTAGATTCAAAACCAAGAAACCGAAGGCTGTCGCCTCTTATCTAGCCGGTCTTGGCGCTAGCCCCGGTTAATTATCTTCCGCGAAGCGGGGGCTAGATTCAAACCAAGAAACCGAAGGCTATCGCCTCTTACCTAGCCGGTCTTAACGCTAGCCCCGGTTAATTGGTTTTAAAAACGGAAATAACTTCCCGATTTGAGATGGTTTTAGTGTTCGGGCCAACGGCCAGAGATCCTACAGCCCAGTCCGAAGGGCTGGGAAGATCGTTGCACATAATTCATTGCTTTTCGACCTGAAAGGACGTGATTGCGGCCCTTCAGGCCTGAACCAGACTTTTGCCGCTCGCAAGAACCGGCCCTTCGGACCGGGCTGTAGGATCACGCCCCTTCAGGTCGAAATCTAGCGGCAGGTCGCTAGCCCCCGGTTTCGGCGACTTACAAATCCAACCGGGGCTAGCGCCAAGACCGGCTAGAAAGAAGCCGCAGGGCGATTAACTACGGTTCGCTTGAAAAGCGGAGAGTTATTTCCGGCCTGATCCTAAGTAAAAGTGACAACTCGGATTTAAAATGAAAGTTCAGCCGACCAGACATCCATCAAGAATCACGTTTTTGAGCTTTAAATTCTGATCCAGGATCAGCAGGTCTGCACATTTACCGACTTCCAGGCTTCCGATGCGATCCTCCAGACCTGTCAGGCGGGCGGGTGTCAGAGATGCCATCTGGAATATGTCGCAAAGTGTTGCTGAGGTGGATTTGCGCATGACTCTCACCATATGGTCCATGCCTCTTACGGAACTCGCCAATCCGCCGGACGGGGCCAGACCCACACTCCCGGAACTCTGAAACTCGGAACCCGTATGAATATTGCCAAATTTGTAAGGCCCTGCAGGCATGTCAAGAGCTCGACTGCAATCCGTGACGAGGCAAAGCCGGCTGGGACCAATCATCCGAAATGCAAATTCCAGAAGTTCCGGTGAAAGGTGTTCAGCATCGGCAATCACTTCTGTGCTCATCTGAGAATTCATCAGCACAAATTGCTCCATGCTGGCTTGCATGGGTGCTCCAAAACGTGCTCTGAGTGATGCAACATTGCTCATGGCGCACCAGAAATGATCCACGTGCCTCATTCCGGCGTCAAATGCCATTTGCATTTCGTGCCATGAGGCATTGGAATGACCGCAAGTGATGAGACTTCCATGCTTTCTTGCGACTCTGTAAAACTCTTCTGAGCCCGGAAGTTCGGCTGCACAAGTGGCGATCCGGATCAAACCTGTCTGAAAATAAGAATGATATTCTTCAGGAGTTGGATTTCTACGCCCTTCTGCGCTATGACAACCTACTTTGTCAGGCGCAAAATAAGGGCCATAAAGATGAACACCTGGAATTCTTGGTAATAATTCATCAACCGATGACATTGCTACTGAGGCGGTTGCTCGAATCATGGCATGAATTTCGTTCGCCAGTCCCGTCGTAGTTGTTGGGAAAATTGTTGTGGTACCATGTCTCAAATGGCTTTGGCAGGCGACTCGCACAGCCTCTTCCGTCCCATCCATAAAGTCCCTGCCGCCACCACCATGCACATGGATATCCACAAAGCCGGGTGCCACAAATCCTTGTTCGGCATCGATCTTTCTACCGCCTTGCCACGAATTTTCAATTTCCGTGGAAATCTCGGCAATCCGTCCATTTTCGATTCTTATAAAAGCGTCTGGTAATAAACGATCTTTCAGGACTGCGATTGCATTATGAATCACCAGCGTCTCATGTGAGTTTTTCATCATATTCAGAGTCTTACAGAATGGTGATTGGGATGAAAAAAATGGCCCGCTCATTGAGAGCGGGCCACGAAAATCAAATGAAGTCGCTTTGTTTAACAAAGTGCAACTTCATTCCGCTTTTTCCTTCTTGAACATCGGGTCGTTCGGGTTACCGCCCGACTTCAGATACGCGATCAGGTCCAAGGCCTCTTCGCTTGAAAGAGTGTCCAGAAGGCCGTTCGGCATCATGGAAGCCTTTGCAGGCATACTCTCTTCAATCGAGTCTGTTCGGATCGATGTCAAACTGCCTGGATCAAGCATGTTGGTCATGACCTGAATGTTGTCACCACTCAGGTTCGCAATCCGGCCTGTGATGATCTGTCCATCCTTCAGGCTGAACATGGTGGCGGCGTATTGGTCGGAGATCACCCGCGATGGGTCGATGATGTTCTCCACCAGATCTTTGTTGGAGAACCTTCGGCCCACGCCTGTCAGGTTCGGTCCGACAATTCCACCCGAGTTCTCAAAAATGTGACACTTGAAGCACTGGGCCGCACCAAACAAAGCCTTGCCGCGAGCAAAGTTGCGTTCGCTCAGGCCTGAATCGACCAACGGCAGAACTTCGTCCACAGTCCACTTTTTGACAAAGGCTCGTGGAATCTCGGCTGGATCGGAGTTCTTCGGAGCAGCTTCCAAAACAGGCTTCAAGGCCAGTTTTTCGGCATCAGTAAGCTTGGCCAGCGATTCGGTTTTGGTGTTGGCTATGAAGCGGCTGAACGAGTGGCCGCCACGGAACTTCACACCCACCGTATTGAACCACTCGAAATAGGCCTTACGGCTTTCGGGAGTCCAGGTTTTGTCGAGATTTCGCAGGTGGAAGACATAGTGATAAGCCTCTTCCTGCGAACCAGCCTTGGCCACCAGAGCCATGGTGCGTTCAGCGACGTTTGGAGCGTTCAGATAGATTTCCAGCATCGCGAGTTCGCGGTTCTGGAGAATGTCGCGGGTTGGATAAAGCCTGTCGAGATAGTTCAGGGCCACCTGACGTGTTTCATCAGAAGGCTGACCACCACGGGCGAACGCCAGAGCGAAGGCACGAATGATGTCGAGCTTCTCTCTACCGTTGAGCTTGTCCCAGTCGAGGCTTGAGAGGGCTTTGACGATCTTGGTCTGATCGGCCTTCCCACTGACACGGGCCAGCGCAATCAAAGCATGTGTGCGTGCCGTCGGATTGGTTTCAGCCAGAGCACGAGCACTCCAACGCTCAACGGGTTGGAATTCCAGAGCCGTACGTGCGGCAAACCGCAGGTAGCGGTCTTCGCTCGCCAGATAAGGCCAAACAGCTTCAACCACCGAAGCATCTTTGGACGTGAACAGGGCTTCAATCTTACGACG
>CAMBZY010000476.1 GCA_945872325.1 Candidatus Kuenenia stuttgartensis
GGCCGGGGTACGGATATTATTCTGGGCGGGAACCCGGAATTCATGGCTTGGGCCGACTTGAAGAATTTGAAGAACGAAGACGGTCGGATCCTCTATCCGAGCCGCCTGGAAGTTCCTCCGGAAGTCTGGCGACAGGCTGTGATGAAGTATGAAGTCGGCATGAAAGCGGAAGGCCGCGAGGTTGCCGAGCTGGGTGGCCTGCACATCATCGGTACGGAACGGCATGAAAGCCGGCGGATTGATAACCAGTTGCGTGGTCGGTCAGGCCGTCAGGGCGATCCGGGTTCGAGCCGGTTCTTCCTTTCTCTGGAAGACGACTTGATGCGTAAGTTCGGTGGCGAATGGCTGAAAAACGTGCTCTCCAGCCGATTGATCGGCATGCAGGAGAACGACGCGATTGAAAGCCCGATGGTCAGCCGCCGGATTGAAGCCAATCAGAAGAAGATGGAAGAGCGGAACTTTGACATCCGGAAAAATCTGCTTGAATATGACGAAGTCATGGATGAGCAGAGAAAGCGGGTCTACGGGTTCCGTCAGGGCCTTCTGCAAAACGAGCCACCGAAGCTGGCCATTCTTGAGATGATCGACCGTCAGGTGGAAGCCTCTGTCAAGCAGTTCCTTGACCCTGACTATGGGATCTCGAGCTTTACGGAATCTGCTGGTCCTCGCCTTGGTGCGGAATTCAATCCGAAGGAATTCCGCAATCTCAGCTTCGAAGATGCTGTAGAAACCGCCAGAAACAAGGCTCTTCAGCAGTGCGAACCACAGCTTGACGAAGCCATTGAAGAGCATCTTCCGATTGATTCCGATTTTTCGGAATGGAACATTCAGGCTTTAGCCAATTGGGTCAAAGCAAAGTATGGAGTTGAGGTTAAAGATAAGGATCTATCTCGAATGGTGCCTCGCGATGGCGAGCCTCACCGGGTTCGAGGCGACATCCGCGAGATGTTCCTTGATAAGATCCGCCCAGCAATTGAATCCACAGACCTGAGTGGATCCGCAGAATTTCTCGAAAAATCATGGGGCCGCCGAAGTCTGGCTGGTTGGCTCCACCATAAGTTTGATGTCATGGCTGCTCCGGAAGTCTGGACAGACATGGACAATGCGCAAGTGGTTGCTTCCCTTAAAGAAGCAGTGCGTCAGCTTTATGATCACTGGGATGCCCACTTCCCTGTGCATGTCCATATCGCTCGTCACTTCCGCGAAGCTACTCCCGGAATCGCTCCAAGTTACGACCGCGAAGGCTTTGCCCAATGGTTTGCTGAGCGGTACGGGATCAGCGTTGATCCAACAATCTTGAACGATAAATTCAAGCCCGAGATTGAAGCCGAATTCCTGAACCTTGCAGCCGAGCATTATGAAGGCGGTAAGCTGTCCAAACCGCTTCTGGACCTTGCAGAGAAGGCTTTTGTCAAAACAGGCCGAGGCAAGCGTGCCAGGGAAGTGGTTCAGCCTGAGGTGATCAAGCAGCTTGTTGTGGAAGCGAAGTCGCTTCTCGACCTTGATCTCGATCCAAAAGTCTTGGCTGGCCTTGATTCCAAAGATGTCAAAGCCATCATCCAGAACAAGGTAGACGAGGAATATCGTCCGGAAATGCGGGAGCTTGAAAAAGTCGTCCTGCTCCACATTGTGGACGGTTCCTGGATGGAACACCTGCGCACAATGGATCACCTGCGAAGTTCCGTTGGGCTTAGAGGTTACGCCCAAGTGGATCCGAAGGTGGAGTACAAGCGCGAAGGGCTCCGGATCTTCCAGGAGATGTGGGAAAATGTTGCCGACAAGGTGACCGACCTGATCTTCCGAATGGAGCAGTTTGACAACAACTTTATTGGATCACTGGGCCGATCCCGGACTCTGGAACGCGCCCAGACCATTCATGAAGCGGCTCCCTCTGCTTATGAAGATGATGCCGATCCTGTACAGACCTCGAGTCAGTCCAGTGACCAAGCTGCGAATCGTAAAGAACCGGTCCGGCGAAGTGGCCAGAAAGTCGGCCGAAACGACCCATGCCCATGCGGGTCTGGTAAAAAGTACAAGTCGTGTCATATGAAACAAATGGAAAATCAGGACAATTTCTAAAGTCTTGATTATGGAAGTACGATAAAATTGTGATTAGGGCAGATGTTACGGCATCTGCCCTTTTTTGTTTTTAAAAAACCAGAGAACGGCATGACATCTGCATATCTAATTTAAGGTAGTACAAAGGGCTTGAAGGATCGAGTTCAAGGAAGGCTGTAGGATGTCACGCATATTCAACCTGATTTACATCGTCCTGCTATTTTTTGCAGCTCCATGGTTAATCTACAAGAGTTGGAAGACTGGGAAGTATCGCGAGGGCTGGTCTGAAAAGTTTCTGGGCCGATGTCCGGAACGCGTAGGCCGGGGGGCCTGCATTTGGTTCCACGCGGTATCGGTAGGCGAAGTCAGACTGTTACAGCCGCTGGTGGCCGAGTTGCAAAGACGAAGGCCCGACTGGGATATCGTGATTTCCTCAACCACGGAGACCGGCCTGGCTCAGGCCCGTCAGCTTTTTCCTGAGATGCTCACATTCTATGCCCCTCTTGATTTCAGTTGGGCCACACGTCAGGCGATATCACGAATCAGGCCAACAACATTGGCTCTGGTTGAACTGGAACTCTGGCCAAATCTGATCCGAACCGCCAAGGAATCAGGGGCCCGGATCTGCTTACTCAATGGTCGCCTCAGCGCCAAGAGTCAAAAGGGCTATCAAAGGGTTCAGCGGTGGCTGGGTTCGACACTGGCCAGAATCGACCTTGTAGCGGTTCAGACAGAAGAATATGCCGACCGGTTTGGGACACTTGGGTTCCCGAAACCAAAGTTAAAAGTCACTGGATCGATCAAATACGACAATCTGGAAACTGACCGGAATCATGCTAAAACCGCTGGACTCAGGCGACTATTGCGACTGACTGAGGGTGAGGTTGTCTGGGTGGCTGGCTCGACGATGGCTGGCGAGGAACCGATCATTCTCGATGTTTATCAGGATCTCCTGAAAGACGGTGCGGAACTTCGGCTAGTGCTGGTTCCAAGGCATCCGGAGCGGTTTGAGGAGGTGGCACGCATGATCGAACATCGCCAGTTGCCGATGGTGCGCAGAAGCCAGTTGGGCGACCGCCCGATTCCTGACCAGTGCAAGGACGCCGTAATACTGGTAGACACACTAGGCGAGCTTTCGGCGATCTGGGGCTTGGCTGACCTGGCATTTGTGGGCGGGAGTCTGTTGCCGGGCAGGGGTGGTCAGAACATGATGGAGCCGGCTGCTTTTGGCGCATCCGTATATTTTGGGAAATACACGTCCAATTTCCGCGATACTGTGAGTCTTTTAATGAGCCGGGATGCCGCAACAATTGTTGAGAACAGCAGCGAGCTCTCGGGAATGATCCACAAAG
>CAMBZY010000477.1 GCA_945872325.1 Candidatus Kuenenia stuttgartensis
AGCCATTGATTATCGGCCAAAGATCAGTTCCAGGAGCGGCCCTGCATCGCGATAATCGGGAATCACGGCATCAGCCCCAACGCCTGAAAGCCGTTCGAGCTTCCATTCGTCCATCTGGCCTGATCCGTTATTCGCCTCATCACTAGCCACGGCAATCGCCAGCCCGCCCACGTCCTTGGTGTTCTGGATCTCCACATATCCATCACCAAACGACAGCAGCTTCGTCCCATCAATCGCGTTCTCAGACAGAATCCGGTCGATGACCATCTTCTTCGAGAAGTTCTTGAAGTCGTCCTGGGCTCCATAGATATGCTGGCCGAAATACTTGGTCAGGCCCAGCAGTTCAGCCTCGCGCTTCACAAACGGTTCGTCGGTTCCGCTCGCCAGATAAAGCGTCAGGCCACGTGCCTTGAGGTTGTCGAGCAACGCCCGTGAGCCGAACACCGTCAGATCGTCCTGTTGGATCTGGCCTGAATCGAGGCCATCCACGCGTTCGGCGATCTTCAGATTCAGCCTTCGAAGGTACTCGTGCTTGTACCAGAGAGGCTCCTGAGGCTCTCCACCACGTTCGCGGATCCGGTCGGCCAGTTGCATCATCTGATAAATCGTCTGCTTCCCATTCAGACGCATGATGTCATCATATGCCAGTTTCTGGCGATCTTCATGGCTCTCTCCAGGCAAAGCTGGAAGGACTTCCGTGAACATCGGAACCATGATCTCAGGCCAGCCCTGACGGATGATCGACAGGGTTCCATCGAAGTCAAAAAGGACGTGCGTGATCTCTGGCCTTGGCTCAAATGAAGGACGGAGAATGACTTGCCCTGAAAAGTTCGGAGTACTCACGCAGCACCACCTTCCATGAAGGCATAGCAAATCATGTGCAGAATCGTCATCTGGGCATCTTCCACACGGCCATAATGGGTGTCGTCGATCACAATCGTCTGTGCCGATACCTCAGCCAGTTTCCCACGCTTGGAGCCGACCAGAGAAACCGTCTTCAAGCCGTTTTCACTCGCCCACTCCACAGCCTTGACCAGGTTCGGAGAGTTGCCTGAAACGCTTGATGCAATCAGCAGATCTCCTGGCCGTGCATAGTTTTGAAGAGGTCTCACAAAGACATCGTCATAGTGATAATCGTTGCCGATGGCTGTCAGCCAGGCCGTGTTATCTGCCAGGGTGATGATCCGAAACCGCTTGCCGGTCTTATCGCTGGCACCCTTGCCCAGATCGGTCGCAAAGTGTGACATGCTGGCCATGTTCCCACCATTACCCACACCAAAAATCTGACCGTCGGCCGCCCAGGTGGCTTTGACCGTTTCAATCAGCTTCTGAACTTCAGGCAGGGGGATCGATTGAATTGCTTTATGTTGAGCTTCAACGTATTGATTGAGCCAGGGTTGCATAGGGCGAAATGTCTCGTGCAATAGTTCGGTACGTCTTGAAGGATTCCCCCCAGGAGAGGGTTGTCCTGACAATTTAGAGTCATCAACCATCTTACCAAACACCAACAAAAACGTCATGGAGACTTCCAGACGGTCCGAGAGCGGTCCTGAAAGATGTCAGATTCCGTTTCGTAATCTTGGCTTTTCTTATGACTGTATCAAGACTTACAGAAAATAATGGTTGTCACGGAAATGGCGATGATGGGCGTAGTTTAGACGAGGTCAGAGGATTTCATCGCTTCGATCCTGCGTTTGACAGCGTCTTTCTGCTGCAAAGTCATCATGCCCCAGGTGGCAATTTCTTGCAACGTCCGGAAGCATCCGCCACATGTGTTGTCAGGCAAGAGTTTGCACTGTTTGCAGCAGGGCGAGTTTGGGAGCTTTACGACCGTAAGTGTGTTGCCAGAATCGTTATCGGCAGATGGGTTTTTAGGGCTATTAATCTTAATCCTGGCCATACAAGACACTACTTTCTACTTTCCAGAGTACCGATTTCTAACATTGAACAGGTTGGATCGGTTACCTACCAATTTACCCAGAACTGAACGATAGATACAGTCCACTCCACTCGGATAACCAAAGTTTTACACTCTGGATCGTTCTAGCCGGTCTTGGCGCTAGCCCCGGTTGGTTTTGGCTTTAACTAGCCGGTATTGCGCTAGCCCCGGTTGGTTTTGGCTTTATCTAACCGGTCTTTGCGCTAGCCCCGGTTATTACTTTACCGCGAACCGGGGGCTAGCGCCCGGCGGCTAGATTTCTATCCCCGGTTGTTTCTTTTGCGCAAACCGGGGGCTAGCGCCCGGCGGCTAGAATCCAACCAAGAAACCTGCGTCTATCGCCTCTTATCTAGCCGGTATTGCGCTAGCCCCGGTTGGTTTTGGTTGGCGTTATCCCGGCCATTGCGACCTCTGGACATTCATAACCCCTTAACCCGTCCTCTTCCGTCTGAATTTCTTGCGTTCATCCAAACGATTGATCATAATACCTGCGGCCTCTTCTCTGTTCCGACCCCGTCATGATCCGGCTTGCCTGATCGCGACGGGGTCAACTTTTTGATCCATCCGCTTTGTTCATAGATCTTTATCCACTGATCCGCCAGATTCCGCCGATCAAACATCCGCTTCACATACTCAGTCCCATTTTCTCCCAGGCTCTGCCGTAATATCTGATTCTGGATCAGTAAAATCAGCTTATCGGCAAGGTCCTCAGCATCATTCCTCTGGACTCCCAATCCGGTCACCCCATCCTCGAACGCTTCCGCCGATCCGCCAGAATTCACGGCTACTACGGATCGTCCACAAGCCTGCGCTTCGGCAATCACCCTTCCAAATGGCTCAGGATTCGTACTGGCATGAACCACAATATCGAGCGAACGCATCACCTCCGCCGAATCTGGCTGAAATGGGATAAACTCGACCTTCTTCCCAAGTTCATAACTCTTAGCGATTTGATGTAATTCGTCCACCGACCATTGAGAACCCTGCGTATCATAAATCGGCCCGCCCACGATATAGGCTTGAAACCGAACGTTTTGTGATGAAACAATGGAAAGCGCTTTCAGAAAAACATCGTGCCCTTTCCACCTCGCATAGGTTGCTATCAAGCCGATCTGAGTGACTTCCGGATCAACGGGAATCCATTCCGACAGGCTCCCGACTGGCTGAAACAGATCCAGATCGACGGTGTTATAGACAGTCGATACCGATTTAAATGGATGATTTGGAAATACGCTTAGAAAATCTTTGCTGACATCGTCCGAACAGCATCCAGCAGATAGGGTTCGTGATCGTCCAAACAAGACCATTGCCACTCGGAAAAGGATACGGCTGAGGGGTCTCTTGCTGAGATAATCCTGAATATTCCAGACAATCGGGACATTTCCTGGGACAACCATCAGGCTCATCAATTGCATTTTAAGACCGATGGCATGGACCAGATCAGGCTTTTGGTGGCGAATCTTTC
>CAMBZY010000478.1 GCA_945872325.1 Candidatus Kuenenia stuttgartensis
CTGGTGACGGCATTGGTCTGCCACAACTCTCTGATGAAATTCCGCCAGCACCAGTCGCAGTGCCACCGCCAGCCGCGTTGCCACCAGCTGCTGTACCCGGCGAAATCCAACTTTCGACACCAAACTGATTTGGGTCGATCGTCATTGCTGACACCCTGGTCCTGCTCAGACCAGGGTGTTGGTTTTCTATCCAAAAACGTTGAACGATAAATTCATATAAAAGTGTCTCAATCACGACGAGGGGGCAGGATGCCATGTTGCGAAACCGATCGATCACGCTGAGTCGCAATACGTCGCCCGCCAGCCGGCGTATCCATTGCTTATTATTTCTATTCTTAATTGCATTTCCAGTGCAATCCCATGGCCAGCCGCCCATTCTCAATCCACCTGCAACCATAGATTCACCCAATACTTCCGACAAAGTGATCGAATCATCACCGACATCGGATTCGCCCGGAACTTCAGCCGCCATCGAGCTGATCGCTAAAGCCGATCAAGGCACATCTGCAGCTGCTACTCCCCTGCCCGCTTCTCCGCCCAAGCCAGCGCATGTCGTCCTACCACAGGATGTTCAGGTGGTTTCATTTCAATCGCCTGATGGGATTCAGAAGTTGGTTCTAGGGCCACAACCGTTTCCCGGACTCGGTGTCACCACCTCTCCTGAAGGTCACCTGATCGCCGGTATGAAGGTGGGCACCACCTCGATCGTTCAATTCACCAGCCCGCAGCAACGGGTCGGCAAGAATATTTACGCCAGTATTGAAATTTATGGACACCTGCATCGCCCTTCCAATATTGATCCGCTGAAATATCCGATTCGAGTCACTCTCTCTGATCGTGATATCGAGACCATTCTCGACCAGAATCGCATGATCACCCGCGTGATTTATCTGGAAGATCCCAAAGCCGCCATTCCATATCAAGCGGAGACGGACCGACTCCCCACAGCCGAACTCGGGCCTGGTGAAGATCCATTCCGGGTGGCCCGTGCCCTGGGCAGGATCATGGCCGTGGTTCGGTTTGGTACCCGCGAGCCTAACGCCGAAGAGATTCAGATGCTCTCTGTGAGCCGTCTCCCGCTCTCTGGAGTTCGTTGTCTGCACGTCTCCAAAACCGGCGATGGATGCCGCATGAGTTGTCCGACCATCACCTGTGCACCTGCCCCAGTTGCTGCGACCTGCAAACCTCCTGAAAAGCCAGGCCTGCCAGGCGATGAATACCTCTGTGATGGTGGCGATGACGGTCGGTTGGCCACAGCTACTCGCGGTTCGTCGGTTGGGATCGAGCCACAAGATGCCGTGATTCAATTCGGGATCGGCGATGGGCCAAGGTCTCGCAAAATGCTCCCCACCAACATTGTCTGTATCTATGCCCCAAGGTTCGCTGCCACCGAGTTGCTGACCGGTGCCAATGAAAATGTTCTGGTACAAGGCCCTGTGGTAAAGCGCAACGCCCAGCAGATGGAAGCATTACGGAAACGGGAAATGGGTGTTAAGCTGACCCTTAACCAACCTCCGATCGTGAATCGGGTCACTCAGAGAGCCTCTGGGATGATCAACCGTCAGGCAGTCGATGCAAAGATCGAACTTCGCGTTCTGGGCGGATTTGAACTGGTTCAGCAGCCTAAAATTGGAGCTTTGATCAATCCTCCCCAGATCTTGATCAATCGTGACAAGGCGATGCTTTCGAAGGAAGTTCTACGGCCCATTTCGACCAAAACGGTCGAATCGGTGGTCGTGACCGGGATCGAACAGTCAGCCTCTGAGAAGGTTATGTCGTGGAAGCCTCATGAAGAGGTAGGCACTGAGCCTGTTCCGGATATGCCTGGTCTGGCGGTGATCAAACGTGTCAGCAAAGAAGAAGCGATCCCCGGTGAGGAAGTGGAATTTGTGATCCAGTATCGCAATATGGGGAACGTCTCGATTCGCTCCGTCAGCGTGATTGACAGCCTCCTGCCTCGCCTTGAATACATCAAAGGCACCGCCCAAGGTCCTAAAGGCACTGTCTTTTCGGCCAATGCCAATGAGGCTGGCTCAACCGAGCTGAGATGGGACCTCCCAGGCTCGATTGCTCCCGGCGATAGCAGTCATGTGAGCTTTAAAGCTCTGGTCAGATAAGGCTTACTGCATCACCAACGCTCTAATCAAATTGCGCAAAAGCGGCCCCATCGTTCAAGATCAGGGCCGCTTTTGTATTGTGACTTGTTCATAAAACCAGTGGGAAGTTGATATTTGAAAGGCTTTGAGGCATAATTCAGTATCACTCGAGTATCGAAATCTGCTCAGAATTTTAGCTCCATGCTGATTTGATACAATGAAATAGTTCATTCCGATGACGTGAGATTTGCTAGAATGAACGAAGGTTTCGTGGCGATAAGGTAGGACCTGATCGCTTCAAATTTGACCAACGGACAATGCGGGCCATGACCACCGAAATCGACTCTAAAAAAATTCAAAGAGCCAAGGCTTATTACGAAACCGGCTTGGATGCCGCTCAGAAACGTAATTTAGATTACGCGCTCCAGATGCTGAGCGACGCCTGCCGGCTGATGCCGACGCATCTTCCTTACAGACAAGGCTTGAGAGCCACCCAGCGACTCAAATACGAGAATGATCCAGGCAAGGTCGGGATGATGGCCAAGGCCCGTGTCCAGCCAATCAGTCTCCAGATACGCATCACGAAATCCACAGGCTCGTGGCTCAAAGCCCTGGAAACCTGCGAAGATGCTTTCGTGCTGAACCCGTGGGATGTCCATGTGGCCATGGAAGCCGCTGAATGCGCGCTCGAACTGGGTGCCCCGGAACTGGCTGAGTGGAACCTCGCATCTGTGGCCGACGAGGCTGAGGACAAAGTCAGCTACCTTCGCCTTAAAGCTCGCATTTATGAAGCCTTGGGTAAATGGGCCGCTGCCATTCGATGTTTTGAAATCATCCGCGAACTGGTCCCGGGCGACCAGGATGTCACATCAAAAATCAACTCTCTCTCTGCCAAAGGCATGATGGCTCGGTCAGGGATGGACTCAGGCTCCAAACAACAATCCCAGCCACTTGGCGGGCAAATTGGTGAAAATCAACCGGGACATGAAGTCCGTGTGGTACAAGATCAAAAAGATTCAGCTGGTTCTGCAAATGCCGATGCGAATCTGAGTCCTGAAGATCGTCTCAAAAAGTTGGTGGAACAAAATCCAACGGATATCCGAGTGGTATTGCAACTGGCTGACCTTTACAAATCAAGCAACCGCTTGGACGAAGCCGACCGTACCCTGAATGCCGCTTTAAAAGTTGCTCCAAACGATCTTTACCTGCGACTCAACCATGCAGACACCCGACTGGAACGTATGGCCAGAGCTTTGGAGCAATGGGACAAGCACATTGCTGACCATCCAGCCGATGCAGAGGCCACC
>CAMBZY010000479.1 GCA_945872325.1 Candidatus Kuenenia stuttgartensis
CCCAGTGGTGCTTGTTTGATACCCTCCAGCGGCTAAGGCTTGAGGCAGGCTGACGACATCTTTGAAACCAGGGACTTTTCGGATGCTTGGTTCCAACGCATAAACACCGGTTGTGGTTGGTCGAAGGCCAGTTAAAACGCTGGTTCGGGAGGGGTTACAAAGTGGGGCCTGGCAGTGGGCGTTGGTAAATACGGTTCCCCGAGCGGCCAGTCGATTGAAATTCGGTGTTTTGACTTGTGGGTGGCCGCCTAAAGGTTCGACCCAGTCGTTGAGATCATCGACTGCGATCATCAGGATGTTAGGGCTTTTTGACGAATCTCTTGGTAATTCAGAGCTGGAAACGGGTTGAAAACCGCTTGCTACGATTGAGAAGATTGCAAAGATTGCAAATCGAAGTCTGAGATACGAGATTGGGGAAGGCGATTTATGCATGTCAGGCTGGCCAGATATTCTTACAGGTGGGGGAGATCTGTTTTATGATAAAGAAGTCCACTTGGTTATGGAAGACTTATCCCTTTAAAAATTTTGAAATTCCACACTTATTCAGAAAAGTTATAAAAAAAAGGGCAGCAGATTGAGAAAAATCTGGTGCCCGTTTTTCTTGAAGGCTCATACCGGATTCCAGGGTGATGGTATTGAATGTGATCTGGTTTTAGGGCCAAAGGCCCGACCCATACCAGCCTTGGGCAACGCCCAAGGTACTCGTAAGCCAATAAGAAGTAAACAATTACCATCCCCCCACAGCTCGGCCCCAAGACCAAAAGGTCGTGGGGCCGAGCTGTGGGGGGGAATCAGGTAGGTCTTCTTCTTTTTCGTCCTCAAGACCAAGGCCGCTGGCCTTGGCTGGTATGGGCTGCACCGTTGGTGCTTAAAGCCAATACAAATGCATTATAATGACCGTCCCAAAATCCGGAATGAGCCTTTTTGAATTGAGGCAGTTGGTTATTAGAATCGCAGGAAAATCTTGTGTTTGTAGAGGAATCTTGCGTAGAGGAAGACGAATGATAGTCCGACGATGACGAGCAGGAGCGAGCCAGCTCCGGTGGCGACATTCAAGTCAACCCAGGCTTTGACATCTCCACCCACAAACCGTTCCGCGAGTTTGCCGAATCCGAGGAGGTTTGAGGTGAGGTAGAGGGTGATTGCATTTGAACCGATCCAGACAAAAGGCCAGGCCCACGATTTGAAACCGATGACTTCAATGATCAGGTAAAACAGGCCTAGGAGGGCCATGCTGAAGCCGCCGGCGACGAGGACGAATGAGCTGGTCCAGATTTTCTTGATGATTGGAAAAGTTTCGTTCCATTGGAAGCCGATGGCGGCCAGGGCGAGGCCTAGAGCGATTAAGATCAGGGCTTTGAAGACGGGTTTCATTTGCCCTTCACGCAGCAGGAGGCCTGCAAGAATTCCGAGCATGGCGGATCCGATGGCCGGAATCATGCTGAGAATTCCTTCGGGATCGAAATAGGTGTCATATTTACGACCTGGCAGGAGTCGCCAGTCGATGTAATTGACAAGGTTATAGCCTTTTTCGAATTTGCCGGACGTTGTGGTGGTCACCTGGGCCAGAATTGCGGAAGGTTCGCTGCTGCCAGCCTTTGCAATCAATGGTTCGAGCGATTCCTTGGTGAGGCGAACGTCAGGGATTGGTACAAAAGTGAGTAGGGCCCAGTATCCGATCAGGATACCGAGGGTGATTCCGATCAGTGTTTTAGGCCGTTTTGGTCCGACAAGCAGGAAGATGGTGGCTGCTCCACCGTAACCGATTGCGATGCGCTGAAGAACGCCCAGAACTCGGATATTCGGCCAGAGGTTACTCATTCCGCCTGAATAAAAAATACCACAGAGGAATAATAGGATCGTGCGGATGATCACGCGCTGGAAGGCTTTGCCGCGACCACCGGTTTCATAGGCTTTGGAGAGCGAATAGACGGTAGAGACGCCTGCCATGAAGACGAACAGGGGGAAGATCATATCGTAGAAATGAAACCCGGCCCATTCGACGTGAGAAAGTTGAGTGGAGATGGTTTCAGTAACAGGATTTTTGTCCATTCGGTCGAGGGCACGGGCCAGTGCATCGCCGCCGAGAATCCAGAACATGTCAAATCCGCGGAGTGCATCGAGGGCCATCAATCGACTGGTTTTGGGATTTGGGGCGTTGTCCGCCGCATCGGTTATGGGATCGAGCAGTGCGGCTGGCAGAGGGGCGGCTTCGAGGTTCATTTGCGACACGTTCCTGGGGATCAAGATATTGGGCAGATCAATAGAGACATGGCAAGTCGATCGGCTGGTGGTTGACCACTAGTATGATCTCAGGAATGAATCAGCGTCCAGAGATTTCCGTAAGGCAAGTTCTTGAGGGCTCGGTAGAAGTCGGTTAGGATTCAGAAATCTTTCCGGACCGTGATTAAAGGTCTTGAAAAGCCTCTCCCAAAAAAAAGGAATCAGAAAACAATGATCACTCGCCGCGACCTCGTTCAAACCATTGGCTTGGGTATAGTTGCTGTTCAAGTCGCAGAAAATCAGGCAGAAGCCGCTGAGGGGGAAGTGATCACACTTTGGCCTGGCGAGGCTCCGGGCGAGAAGGCTGGAGAGGTGGGTGAAGAGGGGCTGATGGAGCCTCTGCCGAACCAGAAGCAGGTGAAGCGGCGAAAAAATGTGACGAAGCCACGGATGACCGTGCATGAACCCAAAGGCGATAAGCGGACCGATGCGGCTGTGATTATTTTTCCGGGTGGAGCTTATAACATTCTGGCTGATGAGTATGAAGGCACGATGGTGGCCGACTGGCTGAACGGGCTTGGGATTACGGCGTTTGTGCTG
Organism: Candidatus Kuenenia stuttgartensis; assembly: GCA_945872325.1. Classification (GTDB taxonomy): domain Bacteria; phylum Planctomycetota; class Planctomycetia; order Isosphaerales; family Isosphaeraceae; genus QWQI01. The sequence continues at coordinate 2,824 of CAMBZY010000479.1, forward strand.
CGATATCGCGTTCCGCGACGTAAGGGCAAGCCGATGTATGAGCCGGCTTTGCAGGATGCTCAGAGAGCGATTCGATTGGTCCGCCAGAATGCGGCCAAGTGGAAGATCAATCCGGATAAGATCGGTGTTCTCGGTTTTTCAGCAGGTGGTCACCTGGGGGCCATGGCTTCGACAGCTTACGACCGGGCGATGTATCCAGCAGTGGATTCTACGGACAAGCTCTCAGCCAGGCCCAATGCCTCGATGTTGATTTATCCAGCGTATCTGGCAGAGAAAGGTGCTCTGGTTGAAGAGGTTAAGGTCACAAAAGATACTCCAGCGGCGTTTCTGGTGCATGCTCACAATGATCCATTGTCTTCAGAATCAAGCGTTTACTACTATCTGGCCCTGAAGAAGTTTGGGACACCGGCTGAGCTGCATGTTTACACCAAGGGTGGGCATGGCTATGGGATGATGGACGAAGGGCTGCCGACCAACCAGTGGCCAGCCCGATGCGGCGAATGGCTGAAAGTCATGGGCTGGGTGAGCTGATAATTCAAAAAGTCAATCGGGGCGATCATAGCAGACCGCCCCG
>CAMBZY010000480.1 GCA_945872325.1 Candidatus Kuenenia stuttgartensis
TTCGCTGCCTCTGTGACAAGGATGAAACGGCCCATGTACCGCTGGCTCCAAAATAGTCTGGCATGTTTGTTCTGCCTGATGGGCATTGGTCTTGCGTCGATTCAGCCCAGCCTCATCGCGGCTCCTCCAAGTTCCGTTTATCCGGACGATTCCGACACGGCTGAGACGCAGCTCAGGTCAGCCTCAGCCAATGTCAAGGACAAACAGTGGGCAGAGGCCGCTGAAATTTATCTAAAAGTGATGCAGACTTTCGGCACTAAAGCCATTCGCCTGCCCGACGAAGAGCGTGTTGACAAAGATTTCATCGAAGAAACTCGCCGATGGGTCAACCTCAAAGAACATGTGATTGCACTGATGGCGATGTGGCCAAAAGAAGGCCGCGATGCTTACAGGCTCGCCGCTGATGCACAGGCATCCACACTCTGGACACAAGCCACAGCCGCCGATGCCGACCCTGCCCAAACCGCCTCAATCCTCACCCGGCTCGCTTTCGAATTCTACCTCAGTTCCTATGGCGAAAAAGCGATCGAAAGGCTCGGCGATCTCGCCTTCCAGAACGGTGATTTCGTCGTCGCATCCAGTTGGTACAAACGACTTGTCCCGCTTCCAGACGCTGCACCAAATGCCCTGAACATGCCCCCACCTTACCCGGGTCTTTCAACCGATCCAGCACTGGTCTCAGCCAAGCTCGTGCTGGCTCTCTACGCATCTGGAAACATGACAGAATCGGATCAGATCCGCCTCCTGAAAGCATTTGCCGTCAAGTTTCCGGAGAGTCAAGGCACATTCGCAGGCCGATCAGGTTTGATCTCCACCAGTCTTACCACCGCCATTCAACAGGATAAGCTTCGCCAGAAGTTCGACGTGGGTATCGACTGGCCCACGTTCGCAGGCGATCCATCACGTAACAGAGTGGTTGAAGATGCGATCGGACTCGGCGCCCGACAGTGGCGAATGCCCTTGGACATCGTCAGCCCAAGTCGCCCTAACCCTCAGTTCAACAACAGGTTCGGTGGCTTCGGCGGTCGTGGGATGTTCCCTCGTGGAATCCCTGCAAACCCGAATCGAAACAATGTCCAGCCGATCCTGGCCTATCACCCAATCATTCTTGGCGATCAAATCATCGTCTGTTCCGATCGGCGAGTGACGGCTTTTAACCTCAATGAAGCGTCCAAGCCGGATGGCTCTGTGGGGATTCTCTGGCGACAAGAATTCGATGCAGCCAACCCGCGCCCAAATCAGGTGATCACTTCGGCGACTCCCAGGATGACACTTTCCGCCAAAAATGGCCGGATTTTTGCGAGGATGGGCCAGACCGGTGTCTCGATGGACTTCGGCAATCGCGTTGGCCCTTCCAATGCGTTTCTGGTCGCACTTGATGCACGAAATAAAGGTCAGGTGCTTTGGCGTGTCCCCGGCGTCCAGATCAAACTCATCCAGCCCAATGGAGCAGAGGCCCCCGCCCTTGGCTCCATTGAAGGCGCTCCAGTGACTGATGAGAAAAGCGTTTACGTCGTAATCACCCTCCCAGGCCATCAAACGTCGAATTATGTCGCTTCCCTGTCGGCAGAATCGGGCGAAGTGCAGTGGGTCAGGTACCTGTTCGACGCTCCCAATCCGTTCGACCTTCAGGCCGCCATGATGGGCTATCAGGCCAACCATGCCCACCATTTGCTGACCCTGGCAAACGATCGCCTTTTCTATCAAAGCGATTCTGGAGCTGTGGCTTGCGTGGACACCAAGACCGGTTCACTCCAATGGCTTACGTCGTATCCCAAGAAAGAAGTGACAGCTCCAATCACATCCATTACCACAAGTCGTCGGGACTTGAACCCGGCGGTTTATGCAGATGGGATGATTTTTGTCGCTCCCGAGGATAGCCCTCACCTGTTCGCCCTTGATGCCAATACCGGCCAAATGCGCTGGAAGTCAGCACCATTGCCCGATGTGGTGCATTTAGTGGGCGTTTCCAACGGGCATTTGTTTGCAACGGGCGACCGCGTTTGGACGATTGAAGCGGCCACAGGCAAAATTATTCGCTCATGGCCTGACACGGGTTCAGGTTATGAAGCAGCTGGCAGAGGGCTTCTGGCCGGGAATTATTTGTATTGGCCGACCGTGAACGAGATCCACATTCTTGACCAGAAAACCGGCCTGAGATCCGAACGAGGCTCGATTCGCCTGCGTGAGCGGTTCCAGACATCAGGCGGGAATCTCGTGCTTGGTGATGGATTTCTAGCCGTTGCAGGCACCGATAATCTCAGTGTATTCACACAAAACACCCGCTTGATACGACGATACGAGCAACTCATAGCCGCCAATCCAGAGTCGGCCGTGCCCAGATACCGGCTGGCGATTGTGGCGGAAAGCCTGAACGAAACGCAGACCTCGATCAATGCCTTGCGAGCAGCAGCCGAGAAAGTGAAGCCGGCCGACTCGCTCGACGGCCAATCGCTGGCCATATTGATTACCGATCGCCTGTACAAAATGCTCACAAATCAGGCAGCCCAGACCAAGGATCGAAATCAGGCCATGGCCCTGCTGACCGAGGCTTCGGAGAAAGCGGCTGATCCTGTAAAAAAACAGGCTGCCATGGTGCTTCGGGCCTCTGTTTTGATCGAAATCGGTCAAGCCGCTCAAGCGTTTAAAAACCTTTCGAAGGTGGCTCGAAATCCGGATGCTTTTAACGGCTTATGGCTGGTTGAAAACCGTTACGAAGTCAACCTTTCCGAGCAGGCCCGCCGCGTGATGCTCACAGCGTGGTCGAAGCTGACCGAGACGGAAAAACGTCAGATTCAGGAACAGGAATCGGCTGAGTTGGAGGCTTATCTAGCGAAGCCTTTGACGAACGACTTTCCAAAATACCTCGCAGGTCTATCACCTGGCCGAGACTCTGCCAGAGGTTGGCTGATGTGGTCAGAGCAGCGTCTGAAAGCTGGAGATCCAGCCTGGTTTACAACCATGGCCAATACGGATCCCCCGAACGAAGGCTTGGATAAAACCGTTAAGGCCAGAATCGAAAGCTTTCTGGATAAGTCTTCTCAAACGATTAAAAACCCCACGAATTCTGGCTGGCCAGCGACACGGTGGTCCACGACGGAATCCGAATTTCGCCGGATTCTGATCGTGACAGAGCAATCAGGCAGGAAGCCGATGGACTCGTCCATTTCAAAGCATTTGATGATGCTTGGAATCTCAGAAGCCGGTAAATCGAGCTTGATTGATCCTCAATCAGGTCAAGCATCACGGCAATTCATGACAGGTATCGGATCGCCGGTCTGGGCTGGCGTTGTGGCCGGCAGGGGACTGATTTTCGATGGTTCCCAGATGGTTGGGATTGACCTTTTCGAAGGCAAAATTGTCTGGCGACTGGATCTGAACGAAACCGACGACGA
>CAMBZY010000481.1 GCA_945872325.1 Candidatus Kuenenia stuttgartensis
GCCAGAGTGTATTGATACGCGGCAGCATAATTCGCAGGGTTGTATGGAGGGCCGCCCGGGGTGGGTGGAGCAGGGGCCACTGTGTTGGAATATAAAGGCTGATTGCCGTAAAGAATGGATTCGCCTGAACCAGGAATTCCAGCACGAACCATGTCTACGCTGGCAGTCAGGACCCCGTTGACACTCTCAATCACGGGGGCCTGAATCAACGGGCCGTCACTGGTTGGAGGAACAATGACAACGGCAGGCTGGAGTCGTTCTTCAAGGTTCATCCACTCTGTAAGATGGAGGCGTTTGGAAATTCGGCCGCCACGTCTGGTTGTTTTTGATTGCGAAAAACCTGACCTGTGGAGGATTTCAGTGATGTTAAGCATGCTAGGTTCTCCGGCTGATATGAGATGAGGCGATCTGGCGTATTGGGCCGTTTGTGCAGAATGACAGTTTGAGGCAGTTTAACACATATGGTCTAAAAGTGTTAGGAATCAAAAATATCTGATGTTTTGTAATGATGAGTGGTTCTTTCTCATTCAATTCATAAAAAAACACCGACCTGAAATCAGGCCGGCGTTCGGTTAGATCAAATCTAAAGCCTAAATAAATCAGGCTTTAGCTAGTGAACTGGCTTTGCCTGACTCGGTGACTGGGGCTTTTTTATCAGCCTTACCAAGCCAGGAGATCAGGACTGGGGTGGCGATGTAGATCGTACTGTAAGTACCGCTCAGGAATCCGATGACAAGTGTGAACGAGAATCCGTGAAGGCCCTCACCGCCGAAGAAGAAGATGATTGCGACGACTGTCCAGGCTGTGAGCGATGTCAGGATCGTTCGGCTCAGAGTCTGGTTCAGGGCGTCGTTCACAATCTTGGCGTTGATCACTTCCGACTTGCCTTTGATTTCGCGGAGTCGGTCGAAGATCACGATGGTATCGTTGACCGAGAAGCCAATCAGGGTGAGGAAGGCGGCAATCATCGGGAGATCAATTTTGAACTGTTCAATCATGAGCAGATTCGAAATGACCGGGATCTGGGCCAGCCAGTATGTCAGGGCGACGGCACCAAGTGCAACGAGTACGTCGTGCACCAGAGCCAGAACAGCGGCGAAACCGTATGTCCATGACTTAAACCGGAACCAGAGATAGGCTGCGATAATCAACCAGCTTGCGACTGTGGCAAAGATGGCCATCGTCTGTGTTTCGCCTGCAACTGTTCCACCGAAGTTGGAAAGTCGCTCGAACATCAAAGATGGGTCGTTTGCGACAGCGGTTGTCAGAGCGTCCAGCTTGGCTTTGACCTGAGCTTCAGGCAATGCTGTTTGGAGCACGAATTTGTCGCCAGCAAGGTCTGGCTGAGTCAGGGCTGCTGAGTCCGGATTCGAGATTGAGAACGACTTGTCCGGATTTTCCACTTTTCCGCCGTATGCTGGATTGCTCAGAACATCGGTGAAAAGCTGGGCAATCCTGGAAGGCGATTGCTTGGCATTCAAGGTTAGTTCGTAAGTGGCAGCAGCCGTCGTAGAGGCTTCTTTAGGAGCGTCTTTAGTGGCTGCGGCTGCAGGTGTTGAGGCTGCAACAGGTTGACGTACGCCCACTTTCAAGGCCACCCGTGAGAGGGCTGCCCCGAAGGCATCGTTGACGGTTTTCTGGACATTTGCCAGATTTTCGTCGCTGGTCCGGATGTTGAATCGGGTTCCAGCCTTCTCATTCTCAACATTCAGGGTTTCAATCGTGACGTCCGGCAGAACACTGGCTTTACTGCGAACGTAAGCCGTTCGCTTGTCAATGTTTTGACCGGAAACTTCTGGGGCATTATCGTCCAGACGGATCGTGACCAGTGTCCCACCAGTGAAGTCGATGTTGAACATCGTTCCCTGAGTAACACGTGTGACGAAGGCTAGCAGGCCAACCCCAATTACAACGAGGGAAACCATTGCGGCAAGGCGACTCTTGCTGACGAAGTCGATCGATGTGCGAGACATGAATCGCATCATGTTGAGTTCTTTGATCAGGCCTTTGGCGACCATAAAGTCAAACATGACCCGTGAGACATACACCGCTGTAAATAGGTTCCAGACGAGGCCGATGATCAGGGTCAGAGCGAAGCCTTTGATCTCTTCGGTACCGATCACGAACAGAACAACGCCCGAGAGCACGGTGGTGATGTTGGCATCAAGAATTGTCGTCCAGGCTCGGTCGAAACCGTTTCTAACCTGTTCACGTAACGATGCACCCTTGTCTTTCTCTTCACGCATCCGTTCAAAGATCAGAACGTTGGCGTCCACCGCCATACCGATGGTCAGCGAGAGACCCGCCAAACCAGGCAGAGTGAATGTTGAGGATGTCAGGGCCATGAACCCGACCAGCAGGAAGAGGTTCAGAACCAGAGCAATCACGGCGATCACGCCGCTGATCCGGTAATAAATCACCATGAAAATCGGAACCACGATCATCGAAATGAGGATGGCACGGATGCCCTTGGCGATCGTGTCCTGGCCAAGAGTTGGGCCGACTTTTTCTTCCAGCAGTGGGACAGGATTCAAAGTGGCGGGCAGACTCCCAGCGTTGAGAATGCTCAAGAGGAAGTTGACTTCCCCGACAGGGAAACCGTTCTGGCCACCTTCAATGATTCCGCTATCGGAAATCTCGGCGTTAAGGGAAGGGGCACTGTTGACGTAATCATCGAGCAGAATCGCAAGTCTGTACTTGAAATTCCCACCCTCTTCCGGAAGGTGTTCGCGGGTGAGCCTGCCAAACTTGCTGGCACCTCGGCGGTTGAATGCAAAGCCGACGGCAGTATTCAGACGACCGTCCTGAGTCATGTAAGCTCTGGCAAGGTACTGGCCGCTCACGTCCTGAGTTTCAGGAGGAATCTGAACCAGTACATATCGCTCCACCCGTCCCTGACCCAACGTCCGCTCGCGAACAATCGGAGTGTCTTTCGGAACTGTGGCAGCCTGATCGGTCATATCCTTGACGGATTTGGCCTGACTTGGGTCGAATCCGCCCATCTGGCTCTTGTTCTTGGAGAGAACATAGCCAGTCAGAGTGCCTGAACCGGCATCGCCGCTGAGAACAATGCTGTTGGAGTCGTTCGAAACGACGGTCAATTCAGCTGTCTGGGTGATCCCGTCAAGAAACACGTTCCAGCCAGCGAATTCATTCTTCCGCCAGCGGGCCTGAGGATCTTTCAGAGAACGGCCACTGGCCTGAACGTCTTTTCGATCCTTGAAGGTCAGGGTATCAGCATATTTGACCCATGTCGTTTTTTTGTTGGGCCATTCGAGGAAGTTCGGCTTCATGGCCTCTCGAAGCAGGTCTTTTTCGTGCTTGAGGGTGGCGAGAATGCGGAACTGGAGGAGTCCCTGGTCGGTGATCGAACGTTTGGTGTTTTCGACATCTT
>CAMBZY010000482.1 GCA_945872325.1 Candidatus Kuenenia stuttgartensis
TTTCAAGTATCGCAAGCAGCGCACCAAGAATCCGCCTGACCAACAAGGGCCTCAGTGGGACTTCAAACAGCCCAGTGTCGCTGCAGGGGTTTGCGAAATCCAATGGGACTTCGGTGAACATTGATTTCGGCACCAAGGGGTTAGGCGGAAGCCCGACTACCAGTACTGCCGATGGTTCATATCTCTTGGAAATGGACCTTGATGCGAATGGCTCCTATGAAACCTCCATGCGGTTCCACAGGCTTCTGGGCGATGTGAATGGCGATAAAGTGGTGGATGGCAAGGACACCTCTCTTGCCAACTCAAGCCTGAATAAATCAGGCTTCAATCTACCTGCCGATACCAATGGTGACGGCAAAGTGAATGCCACCGACGTTGCCTATATCAGAAAGGCCCAGAAGCGTAAGATTCTGGTCTGATTTGAGTCGAACCGATTCGACGCATAAAATCCTGGCTGAGATCTTGATTTCACGATCAAGATCTCAGCTTTTTTTATTGGCTTGGAACGTGTTACAAAACTTGACTCTTCCAGACCTTTTGTATCGATAGGTGCGATTCGGATTGGTTCGAGAAAAATTGCTCTCTTAAACTTACAATCACCTACATCACAAGATCTTACAACCAAAAACTGCGATAAACTTATCGGTGAGGCCGTTTCAAAGCAACATTTTCCAGCTGAATATTCAACATTTGTGCCGGCATACTCTGGTATACTCAAAGCACTGCCCCACTTGGAAGCGGATCTCAGTCTCGAGATTCTCGGGTTGCCCAAGGCCCTCTCTGTGCGAATCTCCAATCTTCAAAAATTCAGGAATGGCTCCGATGCTAAATCGTTTCGCCCGCTATTGCCGCGTTGCTGGAGCCCTTTGCTCTACGATACTTGCAATGGCTGCACCCATTTCTCATGCCGACGAATCCGAGAGCTTTTTCGAGGCGAAAGTTCGGCCCTTACTGGTCGCAAAATGCCTCGAATGCCATGGGGAAAACGAGCCAGAAGCTGGCTTGAAATTGACCTCGCGAGAGCATGTGCTCAAAGGTGGAGACAGCGGCCCGGCTGCGATTGCGAAACTGCCGAAAGAAAGCCTCCTGATCAAGGTTGTGAATCGCAAGGGGCCTATCAAAATGCCCCCTGATGAAAAACTGACCGTGGCTGAGGTTCAGACTCTCGAAAAGTGGGTGGAACTGGCCCTGCCCTGGCCGAAATCGGGCGGGTTGGCGCCGGCTCGCAAAGAATTCGCCATCACAGCCGCCGACCGCCAACACTGGTCATTTCAGCCTGTGGCTACCCCAAAGACTCCTATCGTAAAAGACAAAGCCTGGCCCAAAACCCCTATCGACCGTTTTATATTGTCGAAGCTCGAAGAATCAGGGATCAAGCCCAGCGCCTCTGCAGATCGCAGAACTCTCTTGCGAAGAGCCACTTACGACCTCACAGGACTCCCGCCCACGTGGGAAGAAATGAGGTCTTTTACCAACGATCCTGCCCCCACCGATCAGGCTTTTGAGAAGCTGCTGGATCGACTCCTGGCCTCTCCACGATATGGAGAACGCTGGGGCAGGCACTGGCTGGATGTGGCCCGATTTGCAGACTCCAAAGATGGTGTTCTGATGTATGGTGACGACCGCATTCGCCCTTATGCTTACACATACAGAGATTACGTCATTAGAGCCTTGAACGAGGACACCCCTTTCGACCAATTTGTTCGCGAGCAACTTGCAGCCGACCTGATCCAGCCCAAAGTTCCCACCTGGAGAATGGCCGCTCTGGGCTACCTCACCCTCGGGCGGATGTATGACAACAACATTCATGACATCATCGACGACCAGATCGACACCGTTTCACGTGGTTTTCTGGGGCTGACCGTGGCTTGTGCCAGGTGCCATGATCACAAATACGACCCAGTTTCAACAGCTGACTATTACTCACTTTACGGAGTCTTTGCCAGCAGCGAGGCGCCTCAGGAACTGCCCCTGACCGTGAATTCGATCGCCCCTGAAGCCAAAGAATTTGAGAAGCAGGCCAGTGCCAAGCGGGACGAAATTCGCTCTTTTCGCGATAAACAGTTTGAGCTTTTGTCAGAGACTGCCCGCCAGCGAGTGGGCGATTATCTGGAGCGGGTGGCCACGACCCGGCCCGACCCTCTCGAAACCGCGATCTTTTTCCTCTCTCTGGCTCCCGAAGATCTGCGGCCGCCGATCATCGCCCGGGTTCGTAAATATATAGACCAGAGGGCGACCGACAATGATCCGGTTTTTGGGATCTGGCATGACCTGATGGAGTCGATGCCTCTTGAGGATCCAAAATCGGCTGGTCCAAAGGCAACACCCGATGTCAAATCCATCGACTTATTGGCGGAAAAGTGGAAGTCGATGCCCGCTGGAACCAAGAACGGCCAGATCAATCCACTGGTGCGCGATGCCCTGCTCCAGGCGAAGCCGAAAACCAGGGCTGAAGTGGCTCGGGCTTATGGATCGATCATCAAAAAGACATATGACGAGAGTAAGCTAAAGACTGTGACAGCCGTGACTCCGGAAGATTCTGAAGCACGCAGGCAGATCGTCGAGATGCTGACAAGCCGCGAGAGCCCTTTGTATTTTTCGAAAAGCCAGACCCGTCGATATATGTCGCGAACTGAGACGGACCAATTCGGCGGTAAGGTTCAGGAGCTGGATCGCATGGCGGTGAAATCGCCTGTGGCACCTCCACGAGCCATGTCTTTGGTGGATGCAGAATCGCCTTACGAGCCTCATATTTTCGTTCGCGGGAACCCCACGGCACCTGGTCGAAAAGTCCCTCGGCGATTTATCGAACTGCTTTCTGAGGATGGAGTCAAGCCGTTTTCCAAGGGCAGTGGACGACTGGAATTAGCGAACAAAATCGCATCTCCGGCGAATCCATTGACAGCCCGGGTGATTGTCAATCGGGCCTGGATGCACCATTTTGGAGAGCCACTGGTCGCATCCCCCAGCGATTTCGGCAAGCGAGTCAACGCTCCGGTTCATGCAGAGCTGCTAGACCATCTGGCATCTCAGTTTATCAGCGATGGGTGGTCTCTGAAAAAGCTGCACCGGCGGATCATGCTCTCAGCCGTCTATCAACAGCAATCCGTCAATGACATGGAAAGTCTTGCCAGCAACGACTCAGAGAATCGGCTTTTCTCGCACACCAATCGACAAAGACTCAGTTTTGAAGCCATGCGTGACACACTTCTCGCCGTCTCAGGCAGGATTGAGCAGCGTGGAGGTGGAGGTCGGCCCGTGGATATTACGGATCCACAAAGCCGCTGTCGCAGCGTGTTTGGGATGGTCGATCGCCAAAGCCTGCCTGGTGTGTTTCGAGCATTTGATTTCGCGACACCAGATCAGTCGGTAGAACGTCGCGTTCGAACCAT
>CAMBZY010000483.1 GCA_945872325.1 Candidatus Kuenenia stuttgartensis
CGTACTTTTGCCTGCCATCCAGACGGGAAGCATGCTGAGGATTGCCCGAAAAAGATCGTCTCAAACTTGGCAGAACGGGCCTACAGGCGGCCTCCGAGAAGCGACGAAATTGGCCGGTTGATGGATCTCTTCAACTCCGCACGAAGGTCAGGCGAATCGTTTGAGTCGGGTGTTCAGTTGGCCCTCAAGGCGATCCTGATTTCTCCACACTTTTTGTTCAAGATTGAAGCGGATCCAAACTTCAAGTCAGAAGCGGCCGTTCGGAAACTGAACGATTACGAGCTGGCTACAAGGCTCTCGTATTTCTTGCACAGTACCATGCCTGACCAAGAGTTATATCAATTAGCCAAGAGCGGGAAGCTGACTCAGGACGACAATCTGGAGAAGCAGGTCAAAAGGATGTTGGCCAGCGCTCGAGTGGGCCAGTTTGTCGAGAATTTTGGGATGCAGTGGCTCCAGCTTCGCAACCTTCCAAACATAGTTTTTGATCGTAAGCGTTTTCCACGATACGACATCGATATTCGAAGAAATTTCATTTTGGAAACGCGTCAATATTTGACCCACGTGATTCGTGAAGACCGCAATGTCCTTGAACTGCTCGACTCCGACTACACGTTCGTAAACGACCAATTGGCCGGCTATTACGGGATCAAGGATGTCGAAGGCAAACAGTTCCGGAAAGTGACTTTAAAGGATGCCAATCGGGGCGGGCTTGTGACTCAGGCCAGCATTCTGGCTGTCACATCGAACCCGACCCGCACCAGTCCTGTGAAGCGTGGTCGCTGGATTCTGGAACAGATTCTTGGCACACCACCGCCTCCTCCACCACCCAACGTTCCGGAGCTAATGGCTGAAGAAGCAGAGCTTTCCGGCACATTACGGCAGAAGATGGAGCAGCATCGAAAAGATCCTGCATGTGCCACTTGCCACGCGAAGATGGATCCTCTTGGCTTCGGCCTTGAAAATTTTGATGCCGTTGGGGCATGGCGGACTCTGGATGGGAAGGATAAGATCGACTCATCTGGCGTACTCCCATCTGGCGAAAAATTTGCCGGGCCAGCCGAGCTCAAGAAAATCCTGATGTCCCGGAAGAAAGATTTTGTCCGGAACCTGGCTGAGAAAATGATGATCTATGGCCTGGGCCGTGGGCTTGACGCAACGGATCAGTGTGCTGTGGAAGAGATTGTGAAAGCTGTTGAGAAGGATGGATATCGATTCTCACGGCTGGTGCTGGAAATTGTGCGTAGTGAACCGTTTGAAAAACGCCTCACATCAAAGGCAAAGCCATGATGATCCGCCCGCAACCGCTTTCCCGACGAACTGTTCTGCGTGGTCTTGGCTCTGCATTTGCATTGCCCTGGCTGGAGTCCATGGGAGCTGCCCCTGAAGCCAAAGCGGCGACAGCCATGAAAGCTGCCAATGGGGTTTCAAGTGCAAGCCCGACACGCATGGCGTTTTTCTACGTCCCAAATGGCGTGCATATGCCAGACTGGCGTCCTGAAACGGCTGGAGCATTAACGAGTCTGCCAAAGACTTTACAAGCCATCGAGCCATTTCGCGACCAGCTTTTGATCCTTTCCAACCTGACTCAAAATGGTGGACGCGACCTCGGTGATGGTCCCGGCGACCATGCTCGAGCCCTTGGAAGCTTTCTGACCGGAACCCATCCGGTAAAAACGGATGGTGCCAATATTCGGGCAGGGATTTCCGCCGACCAGGTTGCCGCCGATGCTCTAGGTCACCTCACGAAATTCCGATCTCTGGAAGTGGGTTGCGATCGCGGAGCACAGTCTGGAAACTGTGATAGTGGTTACTCTTGCGCTTATTCCTCGAATATTTCCTGGCGTTCGGAAACAGTTCCAAATCCGAAGGAAGTCAATCCACGGATCGTCTTTGAGCGTCTGTTTGGAGACTTGAACGCAGATCCTTCTGACGTAAATGCCTGGCGCCGAAAGCGCCATCGCCAGAGCATGATCGACTTCGTGCTGGAAGATGTCAATCGTCTTCGCCCACGTCTGGCCTCAAACGATCAGCGTAAGGTGGATGAATACCTCAACTCTGTGCGTGAAGTTGAGTTACGCATTGCTCGAGCCAGTCAGCCCAAGCGAACGGATACCGATGGAACTCCAGATCTGCAAACCGTTTCCATGCCTTCACCCGTTGGCATTCCGGGCGACTACAAAGAACACATCAGGCTTTTGATGGACTTGATGGTGCTCTCATTCCAGACCGACCAGACCCGGATTTCCACCTTCATGTATGCCAATGAAGGATCAAACCGAAGCTATAACTTTATTGAAGTCCCAGAAGGCCACCACGACCTTTCGCACCACGGCAATGCTGCTGAAAAGCAGGCAAAGATTCAAAAAATCAACACGTTCCACATGGACCAGTTCGCCTATTTCCTCAACAAGCTGAGGTCGATTCAGGAAGGCGATGGCACACTTCTGGATCACTCGATGATCGTTTACGGAAGCGGCCTTGGTGACGGTAACCGCCACAACCACGACAACTTGCCGATTCTTCTGGCAGGTGGTGGGAGCGGGTCTCTCGTCTCAGGCCGACATATTGAATATCGTAACGATATGCCTCTGAATAACCTCTTCCTTTCCATGCTGGACAGGATGGGCGTGCCTGCTCAAGGCGTCGGTGACAGCACGGCCAGACTCCATGATCTCGGTATGTAACATTTCACAGGTCAAGAAGATAAACGAATAAAGTGGGTGGCATCAAACTTGATTTTGATGCCACCCTTTTGTTTTGATTCAGCTCTTCACAATCTCATCCGCCAGCTTCTTCAAATCGGTTTCCAGTGCGGCCAGTAATTCAGCCGTTTTCGATTTGAGGGGTGGGAGCCCACCAGCGTTGACTCCTGATGGAACTTCTGTTCTGGCAAATAGATAGAACTTGATTTTTGGCTCCGTTCCGGATGGGCGGACCGCGAACCGGACATCGGGTGCGTCGAGTTCAAACATCAGCAAATCGCCCGACGGTTCTGGCAAAGGTTGTTGGCTCTGGGCCGGTTGCAAAATTTTGGAGATATGAAGGCTGTAGTCATCGAGTCGCATCACGTTCAGGCCAGCCACCTTGGAAGGCGGAGTGCTGCGAAAACTGGTCATGATTTTCTGGATCAAAGCCGCACCATCGCGACCCGTCAAAGTCAGGTTGAAGGCCGCCTGGCCATAGTGACCGACTTGCAGATAAAGCGAGTCAAGATATTGCAACACGCTCTTTCCACGAGCTTTAAGTGTTGTTGCCATTTCAGCGAAAAGTAAAGCGGCCACAGTGGCATCCTTATCGCGGGCATAGGTGCCTTTGAGATAGCCGTGCGACTCTTCAAATCCGAAGAGGAAATTCTCAGGGCCAGATTCATCAATGGCTTTT
>CAMBZY010000484.1 GCA_945872325.1 Candidatus Kuenenia stuttgartensis
GGTCTGGGCCAACTGTTGATCCTGATCCGCGTCATATAGTAAGCCACTTGAAGCATCAGTCCGACCAGCACGGTCACGGTAAAGCCACCCAGGGCCACAAACGGCTCAAAGCCTTCTTTACCGACCACGTTGGTGATGGTCAGAAAGACCGCCAGTGGAACGAGCTGAATGACCCAGCCGATCACTCGTAGAATCACCTTTAGAGAGGTTTCCAGAAGTGTTTCGAGCTTGTCCCTGTGTTCACGCATGGCAATTCCGAACGCCACAGCGATGACAATGGTTCCCAGCACGTTGTTGGAATCGCCCAGCGGTCCCAGCAGGCTTTTGGGGATATTGTTGAGCATCTGGTCGAGCACGCCCACGGTGGGGAGGTCGGATTTGGACATGTTTGGTTCAGGCAGTTTTGCGAACCTGCCAGGCTGAAAGACGTTCATGACCACAAGGCCGATGAAGATGGCTGTGAGGGTGTTTGAGATCAATAGCCAGACCAGACGGCCAGCCTGTCGGCCCTTAATGTCTGATGTCATCAGAACATGTGAAACAGCCACCAGGATCAGTGGAGTGGCCAGGGCGGCGAGAAGTTGCAGAACGAGTTTGCTGGCAGTCTGGCAAAACTGGAGCAGACCTGACGTTTGAATTCCGAGCAGTGTTGGCCGCGAACCCAGCAAAAGTCCGAGCGCCACTCCGGCGGCCATGGAGACGAAAATCTGGAGGAACAGGGATCCACCTTCGGGATCCTGTTCCAGGTTGTTTTCCAAAACTTGGTCAGCAGGAACTTCGTTTGTCATATGGGATCTCAGGCAGTCGGTGGTGGCTGTGGATTTGTTGTAGAGGAGGACGAAGGCTCGTCGCTTTGATTGGGCTTCGGAGAGACGACCAGATGGGCGAATAACCATGGCTGAAATTGATGCCACAATCGAATGGCGATCCAGATTCCGACACCAAAAACAACGATGTAGATTGGTAGAAACGGTACCCAGGCCACCAGCCCTAAAAGGGTTGTGCTGGTGTTGTCTGAAAGTGTTTGTGTCGATGCGTCCCATGTCCGCTTCAGTTTGGTTGCAAACGTGGGTGCTTCAGGCGGTTTGTAGTCGATCACTTCGCGCACGGTGATGGTCACGGTGGTCAGGTCCGTTTGATCCTTCAAAAATCGGATCCGGCCTTCCATCCGCTCGATTTCGCTCCTGACGCGAGCCAGTTCCGATTCCACTTTCAGGACATCCTCGAGCTTGGCGGTCGCATTCTTGATCAGGTCGATCAATCGCTGTTCCTGAACTTTTTTGGTGCTGATACGCGCAGAAACATCGACAAATTCTTCGGTTACGTCCTGACTGTTCACCACCACACTTTGAACTTCGCCCAAAGTGCGGGCTTTTTGGAGAAATCCATCATATTCCGTCACTGGAACCCGAACACGCCAGGTTGCTGTTCGCTGGCCACCGGTGGAGCCTGTCTGGTTCGTGCTTGAAATAAATCCGCCAGCGGCTTTGATCATCTCCAGCAGTTTCGGCTCGACTTTGGCCAAACTTTCAGCGATTAAATCCACGGTGGCTGTGTAGATGATCCGTCGATCGACCGGAACAGCTTTTGCCATGGCCCCACCGGTCGCGTCCTGAGCAACGACTTCGACGATGTTCGGGCCGCCTTTGCGATCATTTGTCGCCAAACTACCAAATCGACTTTCAGTGATTTGATCGTTGGGTGGTGCGTATGTTTTGGGGGAAGCTGGCGCGAAGCTATTGGGCGGGCCAAATCCAGAGGCGTAGTTTCGCGCCTTAACGGTCGTTTTTCGATCAAAACTCAAGCCGAACAGACGCCGAACCATTGTGAAGCCACTACTGACGAAGATCAGCAGAAGCAGAATCAAAAAGGCTTGTTGAACGGTGACAGTTTTTCGTTGTAAGCCTCGGAAAAAATCAATTCTTGGCGATTTCGTTAAGTCTGACATCAAAACCACCCTGCCCTTTTGAATGGAGCCGAATGTGACTTTCGGTTTGATTGGCTTGAGACGAGATTGACTCCCTATGTTATACAGGAAGTTGGGGAGATGGATGAACGAGTAATTTCTGGAAGCCGAAATTTCTCGCAATCACTTGCTCCAATTGCGGCTTCGGTAAATAATCAATGACGATTGAAACAGCGAACACCTTTTCAGGCTTGGATCAGGCATACACACATGGCAAACCCATTCGATGACGACGACCTGACCCCTTACGAGCTTGATTCACCTCCTCCTGCTCCTGAAAAGCCCTCAGAATCGTTTGGCGGTTCCACATTCCGTCCAAATCCATCGCGTGGGTCAAATCCCGCTCAATCAGGCCCGATTCCTGGCTCTCGCAGCCGACCTGCTTATCAGGACAACGATGAAGAGCCTGAAATCAGGCCAGCATCTCCAAGGCCCGTTCGCCCCAAATCTCCCAAACCTCAATCCGATTTTGACGCGGCTGAGAATGAAGTTACATTCCGCCCTTTGAAATCAAAACGTCGGCCTGATGGTGATGAAGATGACGAGAAATTTGCAGCCTCAGGTGGCCCCACACTGATCGAACGAGTCCTTTTCGGCAAGGTTGGGACCAAACAGCTCGCCCTTTTCTATCGCCAGTTCAGCCAGTATCTGATGGCAGGCATGGACGTTCCCCAATCGCTCAAGGGTTTGCAGAAGCACTTCAAGGGACGTGCATTAGGCCCTGTAATTGCTCGGATGATCGATGCTGTGAAGTCGGGCCGGAGCATGGCTGAAGCGTTTGAACGAGAGCCTCAGGCGTTTGACCGGCTGGCTGTGAACATGATCAGGGCGTCTGAAAGTCGCGGTGCCGTGCCGGAAATTCTGGTGGAACTGGCTGAAATACAAGAGTTTCGGGCCAGAACCGTGCGCAATATGGCCTCGGCCTCGATCTATCCGATCATGGTCATGTCAGCCGCCGCACTCTGCCTGCTTGTAATCGCCGTGTTTGTAGGCCCACTTTTTAACAGTGTGCTTGGCGATATGATTCCTGAAAAAAATCGCGGTAACTTGATCCTGCCGACTCAGTTACTCTTCAAGTTCAATCAGGTCATGATGGTGCTGGGGCCGTTGGTACCGATCTTTTTACTGGTTGGTTCAGTGGTTGGAATCTGGCTGGCCTATAAAACCAAGGCGGGTCAGACGATTCTGGACGAGATTTACTGGTATGTACCGATCTTTGGAAAGATTCAGAAATTTGTCGATCTCTCCCGGATGGGCCGGATGCTGGGGGCCTTGCTCGAAGCTGGTGTGGCCACGCCTGATGCTCTGGCCCTGACGGCTGGCGTTGTGCGGCTGAAGCCATTTGAGCGTGCTTTGCTAGAAGCTGAAGCCGCCACGCGTGATGGCGATGAAATCAGCCCGGTTTTTGCGGCCTCAG
>CAMBZY010000485.1 GCA_945872325.1 Candidatus Kuenenia stuttgartensis
ATTTTAACAGCAATTATAAATTAATTTTAAAGGTTTGGAGATGTATTTGCGAATTTCCAATATATTTCGTGTGAAGCCCAAACTGGTTTAAATTAATATTCGTCAGCTGAAATGATTTCGCCACCTTTAAATGTCAATAGTTTGGCAAAGACCTTGAAATCCATCGATTCTTTGATGAATCTGACGGATCCATCGGCAAAGAGTTTATTGGCTCCGCCTGGGTGAAATGAATAATCTTCACTGTCGTTATCGCAATTGGTATGGCACGGCAGCCCGTTCCAGCCTTCAGTGGTATAAGTACTCTCGAAGTCTGACCAGGCGGCCCCTTTGACATTGCTGCCAACCAGTTTACCCTTCACAAAACGAATTGGTCGACCAGCATCTTCCGACATCAGAAAGGTGTTGGATGTTCCATCAATCACTTCAGAAATCCGCCGTGGTGCATTGATCAGCATGACACCATTATACGTGATATCAGGGGGTAGATATTTCAATACTTCACCCTGAATTGACTGGTTAACAGCATAATCTGAAACTCCGCCCGTCCAGCCTGATACAACCTGACCTGTCACACGATTTATTGTCGCGCCCTTGGTCGTCGTGATTCCGGTTGCATTTGAAGGGCAGATAAAAGTGTTCACCACTGTCATGATCGAGGTTGCATTGGGATGCCGGTCTTCAACACCGGCCGATCTGGGTGTACCACAAAATGGAATTTCAAAATTATAGGCATTCGCGATATTGGAATTTTCAAGGTAGGGTAAAGTCAATGCTGCCCAGCCATGCACAATCAGATTATTCAAGTTGGTTTTTGAAGCCCAACTGCTTCCAAAATCTGCTGGTAAACGCGGGTACCCCAAACCAGAGGGTGGGGGGTTATGATATTTGGCCTGAACTGAAGCTGGAAGGGTGGCTGTCGGGAACGCAAAAGCGGGCGGGAAACAATTGTTGGCATTTTCAAAGTTGTGAAGCCCCAATCCAATCTGCTTCAAATTATTGATACAGGAAGCGCGCCGGGCCGATTCTCTGGCTGATTGAACAGCAGGCAATAGCAATGAGATCAATACTGAAATAATCGAAATGACGACCAGAAGCTCGATCAATGTGAAAGCCTTACGCTTTATCTGCAACATGCGTTTAGGCCCCCACCTTTAATTGCATACTACGTTCTGATTCTCTAAACAACCTTATACCAAAGCAATTATGATTTCAAGAGGTGTATCCACAATTCGTTCCTGACGGCTCAGGAATGACCTCAAATCGACGAATCTGATATGATCCACTTCATGATCCAACCCGATCCCCCACCGCAACTCATGGAGAATCTCCCATGCGGATCAAACGCCGCGAACTTTTTCGCCAATCAGCCAGCTCAATCACGGCTGGAGGATTCCTCAATCTAGTTTCCGATCACTTGCAAGCCAATCCCCTCGACAATTCAACTCCCGCCTTCCGCTTCGTCCACCTGACAGACATGCACGTCCAGCCTGAACTTGGAGCAGTCGAGGGATTTAAGCAGTGTATAGAGGCCGTAAACAGACTCTCTCCAAAGCCTGATTTCGTGATCACCGGTGGAGACTTGATCATGGACGCCCTGGCTGTGGACGAGCCCAGAATGAAACTTCAGTGGACTCTTTTTGATGAGTGCATGAAGGGCCTGGAACTGCCAGTGCACCACACTATCGGGAATCACGATGTGGTCGGCTGGTCAAAAAACCAGCAGATCAAGCCGACCCACGCCCAATACGGAAAGCGTCTGTTTGCCGAACGTTATGGCCATGGGCAGACCTATCGCAGCTTCGATCACCGTGGATGGCACTTCATCTTGCTCGACTCCATCGGTCAGGCCAGCGATTCACCCGACTATATTGGACTCATCGACGACCAGCAAAAGGATTGGCTGAAGCGAGATCTGGAAGCGACTGGTAAATCCAGGCCGATTATCGTTGTGACCCATATTCCATTTCTGTCAACCTGGCATCAGGTGGTCGGAAGCCCCCAGAAAGCATTATCCGCTGGAGCTTTGATCTCTAATGGGTTCGAGCTGCGTAAATTATTCGAGCCGTATAATATTAAACTTGTACTTTCAGGGCACGGTCATGTACGTGAGCGGATAGATGTCAATCATGTCACGCATATTCAGTCGGGTGCCGTCAGTGGGATGTGGTGGAAGGGGCCGGTCTTTGGAGATGCTGAGGCATTTGGAGTGGTGACCTGCCATGCGGACCGGTTTGATTATCAGTATGAAACGTTCGGCTGGAAGGCTCGCAAAGCCTAGTTCTCTGTCGGTCCCAGCCTTTTAACAAGCATGGGGTCACCCGATTGCCTGAACCTGCCTACAATGTACAAGTCTGTGGAACCTCCCTATCTCACCAGAAACGATGGTCATTCCGATGATGCCAGACTCGACAAACCAAGTGTCCCAAACGACCGCCCTTTTGCTGATGGCTCACGGTAGTCGCCGGGCTGAAGCCAATCAGGAACTGGTCGATCTGGCGGAGCGGCTTTTGAAGCTCAACGAGTATTCGATCATCGAACCGTGCTATCTGGAACTGGCTGAGCCAGATATCGTAACCAGTGGCTCCACATGCGTTTCCAAAGGGGCTACGCGTGTGCTGATGGTGCCCTATTTTCTCTCGGCAGGTGTGCACATCCGGAGGGATCTGGCAGAGGCCCGCGACCAGTTGATGGAGAAGCATCCGGAGATCGAGTTCCGTCTGGGTCCACCGTTGGGGCCTCACGAATTTTTGGACAAGCTGGTTCAGGAACGTGTCCGCGAACTTGACATAACCCATGAATGAATCAGTGGTTCGCTGTTTTCAAGGTTCTCGACGGCGGGTCACACAACCAGAACTTTTGAAAAATTCTGCAAAAATTGTAAAAACGGAAACTCGTCTTGACGATTTTTCAAAGAAGGAATACTAAGTCTGACAGAAGAAACGTCGGGCAAGGATCGCCCAACCTGAAGGCCTTGGGATTTTGCGAAATCTACTTCGCATGAATCCTAAAAGGCCTGCACAAAGGAGTGTGCCAGCAATGTCGGAAGCCACATTGAGCATGGAATGGCCGGAATCATGGGGCGATCGCCCGGTTCCCGCATTGGACTTGAAGGCCCAGTACGAGACCATTCGCGACGAGGTTGAACCCGTCGTTTTGCGAATGATGCGTGAACAAACTTTCGTGATGGGCCCTGAAGTCAGCGGTCTCGAAACCGAAATGGCCGCCTATTGCCAAGCCCCTTTTGCAGTGGGCTGTGCCTCAGGTTCCGACGCCCTTTTGATCCCCCTGATGGCTTGGGAAGTCGGCCCCGGCGATGAAGTGGTCACCACTCCATACTCGTTTTTCGCCACCGCCGGAGCCATCTGGCGAACCGG
>CAMBZY010000486.1 GCA_945872325.1 Candidatus Kuenenia stuttgartensis
GTTCGAACTGCTTAAGGGCATCTTCGGCCATCGACTTTTCGATCGCCATTTCGTGTTTTACGTTATCAACACCTTCAGAGGACAGGTCCGCAGCGACTCGAACCCTGGCTCTGTTTTTATCGATTTTGTCCTGAATCATTGACTCCGCCTGGCCGAAGTCGGTGGTCACGTTAAAGTCAAATTGGTGAGCCAGTTCCGAAAGTTCCGACTCGGCTTTGGACATCTTCAGGTCGGCATCATATTTTGCGATCTTGTTTTTGACATCTTCGAGCTTCTTCACAGCATGTTTGATCTTGAGCAGGTTGTTGCTGTAGGCAGTTTCGTGAAGTTCGAGCTGTTTTTGATTTTCCTGAAGGTCGTTTTTCGCTCGCTGTAAGTCCATGGCCAGCTTGCCGGCCCCATCGCGATCACCGGAGGTCAGATAGGCTTTGATTTTGGCTTCCAGCAAGGCGATATGTTTTTGCTGGTCAGTGACCTGTCGGCCAACCCGTTCGACAAGAGCACGATACTGAGCGAGCCCTTCACGGCCACTTTTCAGCTCTTCCACAGATCGGTCGTACTCGTACTGCATTTCCGCGATCGGATCGGATCCGCGGATGGAGTTGGCCAATTTGTTGAGCTGGGCTTTGAATGAACGCCAGATTTTGCCGATGATCATGATTGCTCGCCTTCTGCGAATCGAGGTTGCTTTGAGAACGATTCCACAACTCAATGCATTTGATAATAGTCAAAGCTCGCGAAGCTTTCCATAACCGGATGGTGAGAATCAAGGCGTTTACTCCAGAACGATTGCCAATGACTCAAATAATCTGGCATGAACAGATTCATTTCTGAGTCAAGACTCGCCAAAAGCCCGATTTGAATGTTAGGCTAAAGGCTTGGATCGAGAATTGCTCTCGCCACAAGTTTTCGAATAAAACGACTAGTCTGGGCGGACAGATGCGAATCATTGCTGGCGAACGAAAAGGATTCAAGCTGGAAGGCCCGATGGACAAGTCTATCAGGCCAACGAGCGACCTCAGGCGAGAGGCGATCTTTAACCTGCTTGGCCCGATGATCGAAGACGAGCTTTTTTTCGACATCTTTGCCGGGACCGGCGCCATGGGCCTGGAGGCTCTCAGCAGGGGGGCCAAATCGACCGTCCATGTGGAGATGGGCAAAAAGGCTCAGGATCTGATCCGCCGAAACATCGCCCATGTGCGGTATCAGGATAAAGCCAAAGTCATACCAACAAACGCTTATCGCTGGATCGAGTGCCATCGGCCCAAGGAGCCAGGGATTTATTTTCTGGACCCTCCGTTCCCTGAATACGAGATGCATCCCCAGCGATTCTCAAAGTATTTGCAGACATTGATGGAACGCGTGGTCGAAGGCTCTGTGATTATTGTGGAATCGCGCTGGAAGATGAATCCGGAAGTCCTGCCTGACTATGACAGTTGGTACCTACGCAAATACGGCGAAACCCGCGTGGCCTATTGGGGCCTTGTCGATGAAGAGCCTGAAGACGAATATGATGACGATGACGACGAGTTTGAAGACGATGATGAACTCAACGAATCGGATTTGGAATCAGAAGATGATGATGGTTCTATAGTATGAACCGGCTTCATGGGTGAATCAACTGGGCGGATTAGGATCGAAGAGAAGGTTTTATCAAATCATGTACGTTCTAGATCAATTGCCTGACGACGAAACGAGTCCAAAGCGGAAGTTTGCCAAGTCGGTCGTGGAACATCTCCGGTCCGCAGGGTTTGAGGCTCTCTACGCAGGCGGTTGCGTGCGAGATCTTTTGCTTGGGATTGAGCCTTCCGACTACGACGTCGCCACCAACGCCTTGCCAGATCAAGTGAGGGGACTGTTCCGAAGGTCTCTGGCTGTGGGGGCCAGTTTTGGCGTGATTGTGGTACAGGGGAGCCCTGAGTCGGGTGATATCGAGGTGGCCACGTTTCGGTCAGACGGCGAATATCTCGACGGCCGAAGGCCTGAATCCGTGCGTTTCAGCACCTCCATTGAAGATGCGCAACGCCGTGACTTCACCATCAATGGGATGTTTTACGACCCCATCGAAAAACAAGTGATTGACTATGTCGGTGGCCGCGAGGACTTGAAAAACGGCTTCCTGAGAGCCATCGGGAACCCTCTGGAACGCTTCACTGAAGACAAACTCCGCCTCATGCGTGCAGTTCGATTCGCCGCCAGGTTTGGTCTCAGTATCGACCCTGAAACATTAAGAGCCGTGAAGTCGATGGCCAGTGACGTGACAACGGTTTCCGTCGAGCGGATCGCGCAAGAATTGCGCAAGATGCTGCCCGAAAAGGGCCGAGTGGCTGGCATGAACTTGATGCGAGAAACAGGCTTGCTGGAAGCGATCATGCCAGAGGCCTTGAGCATGGTTGGACTAGTTCAACACAAACCGGCCCAGCCGGAAGCCGATCTTTGGGATCACAGTTTGGCCGTGATGGACTATTTGCCAGGCAAACCGAGTTTCGCTCTGGCCTTCGCCGCATTTTTGCATGATATTGGCAAGCCTGAATCGGAGCGGGTCGAGAATGGTAAGCGAAGCTTCTACGGGCACGAGATTTACGGCAAGCAGATCGCAGGTGAGATTTGTGCCAGGCTGAAGTTGTCGACAAATGAGATTCAGAGGGTGACATGGCTGGTGGAGTATCATCAGTACCTTGGTTCGCCGATGAAGCTGCGTGAATCCAAGCTTAAAAAGATGCTCGCTGAGCCGGGGATCGACGAACTGCTCGACCTCCACGAAGCCGATGCCCGGGCCAGCACTGGCGAAGTGAGTCAGGTGGAATATTGCCGATATTATTTGAAGGAAGAGCCACAGGGGCCGATCAATCCGCCGATGTTGTTCACAGGACACGACTTCGCACGGCTGGGGGTAAAACCTGGCCCGATTTTCAAAACGATTCTCGACAAGGTTCGCGAAGCCCAGCTTGAGCGCAAAATCGACAGCAAACGCGAAGCCATTCAGTTCGCCGTTGAACTGTGTGCCGAAGAAGGTGTCGAACTGACAGGCCAGCCTTAATTTTCAGCCTGCCCCGTTTCCGTCTCGCCCCGGTTGGCTGTTCTTCAGCTTCTCAAAATCTGTCCGGAACTGATTGGAATCTGAGTTCCATTTTCCTGAACGATCAGAAGTCGGCCAGTATCGTCCCAGCCGTTGGCCGTTCCACAGATCAGCTCATGGCCTTGTTTTGCCTGAACGGATTGGCCTAGAAGGCGGTCGAATCTTCTGGCGTCGGCGATCCACTGATTCGCTGGGTCAGCAAGTTGTTCGACTCGCAACCGAAAGTCCTTTAAAAACGCTTCGAGTAATAATTCCAAAGGGCGTTCCACTATCTCATAAGGG
>CAMBZY010000487.1 GCA_945872325.1 Candidatus Kuenenia stuttgartensis
GGCGGATTGAGGGCCAGTATACAGACCAGTACGCCGACAAAAACGGTGCCCATGTAACTGGCCCGCTCGATCTCCTTGTCCGTTGCCTGAGGGTTCAGGAACCGCTGGTAAAGGTCGCGCACCAGGCCTGAGCTGATGATCAGAAGCCATCCTGAGACGGTGCTCATGACTGCTCCAAACGGGGCAGCCAGAATCAGGCCAGCGACGTAAGGGTTGGCAAGCGTGATGACCAGTCGCGGCATCACTTCATCCGTCCTGGTCAAATTCGGTAAAATTTGACGGGCACAGATGAAAATGAAGATCAGGGGGACATAGATCAGGAGGTTGTAAATGGTCAGGTAGATAATCGACCAGCGAAGTGTTTTCGTGTCGCGGAACGCCATCAGGCGGACCAGAGTGGAGGGTTGTCCCATGGCTGAGATGGCCCACATGACGAAGAACGAAATCGCCAGAGATAGAGGGTGAAATGCCCGACCAGCACCAGGCCCAAATGCGAACGAATCGTCGCCTGTCTGGGCAATCCCGGCCAGTGTTCCGGCATTGATCCCACCAGCGGCATTCATGGCAAGCGGGAACAGAATCATGACCCCCACAGCCATCACCAGACTCTGGAATACGTCGGTCCAGATGGCAGCGAGGAAGCCGCCGTAGGCTGTATAGAAAATCACGGTGACGGAGAAAATCACAAGTCCAAGCACATAAGCACGATCGCGGAAGGTGTTGGCTGTCGATTTTTGGGCTGTCACAGGCTTTGAAACAGGCTCGTCGGCGGATGCGGCAGCCAGGCCCCCGATTTTTTCGTCAGCCGTTTTTGGAGGTTCATTTGTGCCAATGATCTGGTGGACCGATTGAGGCAGAACGAGCTTGAGGATCAGGCCGCCGGCCTTGAACTGGGCAATGAGATTTGAGGTCAGGAAGAATAGGACCAGAAGGCTTGTGATCAAGCCAAGCATGGGGCTTTCAAACCGCTCGCGGAAGAAGTCGGGCAGGGTGATGGCGCCGGTGCGGCGGGCTAGTTGACCGATCCGCTTGCCCAGAACACCGAGAACGGTGACAGGGATGACCATGTAGCTGCAAATCCATAACCCAACGACCCATCCGAACTTATAGACGAGCGACGGGAATCCCATAAACGTTCCGCCCGACATCACCGCAGCGGTCAATGCCACTGCAAATGCACCAAGCGAACGATTGCCGAGGAAGTAGGACTTTAAAAAGCCTGACTGGACGCGGCCGACCATGTTGGCCACGATTCCGAGGCCCAGTGAAATGACCATGAAGACGACAAGTGCGAGAAATGTCGCCAGTTCCGCTTGAACAGGTTCAGGAGAGTTCATGGATGTCAGCCCCTTCGCGAATTTCCTGTTCGAGTTCGTCCGTGTGATCACGGCCCAGATCGTCGTCAGTCATGATGAATCCTGCATAGACTACGCATACCACCGAGCAGATAATCCATGGAATCACAACGGACCAAAAGAACCACATGGGTATGCCAAAAATTGGCTTGATATCGGCCACAGTGAGCTTCTGACCATTTCTCTGATATCCCAGAATAAACGCGCTACCACACACAAAGATGGTTGCGATGGTCCAGAATGTCATTCCAAAGCGGGCATCGCGAAGCCCGTTTTTGTAAACAGGATCCTCCGGAGCGACTGGCGGGGGGCTTGTACTCATCTTATGAATTCTCCGGATTCCATCGCGAAACCTCTTTCTCATTCGACTCTTGCAAAGTCAGAGCAATGGGCCTGATCAGTGAGGGGAAATTCCTGGCCTGGTGGTGGGGACTATGGCTGACTTCAAGCTCGGATCGCCCAGCAAGTGAGTGAAGAAAAACTCTTGCGTCCTTCTTCGTGCAAATGCCGAGTCAGCAGGCCTTCTGAACCCGTGCCGTCCTTCAGGAACAGCCAACAACTCAAATGCCTTGTTGGCTCCCATCATGGCCTGAACGAATCGGGCTGTGTGTCGGTAATGCACATTCTCATCGATCATTCCGTGAATCACCAGCAATTTACCTTTAATTTTGGAAACTCGTGTCAGTACAGACGAATCCCTGTAACCTTCCGGGTTCGTTGCAGGGGTCTCCATGTATCGCTCTGTATAACAGGTGTCATACCCATCCCAGTCCGTCACGGGGGCCATACTCACACCCACATGAAACGTCTCGGGAGCCTCTGTAAGAGCCCTCATCGTCATATATCCGCCATAGCTGGCACCGGTGATTCCAACACGTGTCGGATCCACTTCTTTAAAGCTCTTTGCTATGTGTCTGACACCGTCTACCTGATCAGCCACCTCGATCTCGCCCATCTTGCGATAGATGGCAGATTCAAAGGCATGGCCCCGTCGATTTGAGCCTCGATTGTCCATCTTCCAAACGGCGATCCCCTTCGAGGTGTAAGCATCTACGGATGGATCCATGCCCATGCGATAACTGTTTGTAACAGTCTGGACATGGGGGCCGCCGTAAACCATCACCAGAAGAGGAGCCTTTTGGCCTGCCTTTAAATTTCTGGGAGGATAATAGCAGCCGTAAAGCGTCGTATTGTCATGGCTTTTGAACTCGATCAGCCTGGCTCCAAGGTCGTTCTCCATCGTAGCCGCTGCAGCGGATGCCACGGCAAGCCGGCCTTTGGGGACATTCAACTCGTCAGAGTCAGTCACGTCAGGAATGATATTCCCGTCGCGGTCTTTTTTGGCTGTCTTGGAAGGAGTCGTTATATTTGAATAGCGGTCGCTAAAACTCTGCCCATCGTCTGCCACTGTACAGTCGTGCATTCCAGGCTCTTTTGTGAGTCGGAAAGGGTCGCCCTGATCCAGACTGACCCTGAATGCATGGGTTTCCAGAGGCGATTCCTGCCAGCCCATATACCAGACCTCACGCTTTTCAGGAATCACTTTCAAGACCTTGTCGACGGCTCCAGGGCCTTTCGTCAGGGTCTTCAAAACACGCCCTTCACGGCTCCTGAGTTGCAGATGCTTGAATCCTGATTCTTCGGTGGCCCAAATAAATTCGCCGGTTTTTTCATCGACCAGGCGAAAATCTTCATGAAGGTTCAGCCAGTCAGGCGATTTCTCGGTGAAAATCACGGTCGAGACGCCTGTTTCCGCATCCACCCGAAGCATCTTAAGGGTCTTGTGATTCCGCGCTAAAAGTTCGACCAGAAAGCTCTTGGGCGAATCCCAATGCACTCTCGCCAAATATTGTTCGCCTTCTCCCGGCAGCAGTTCCAGCCATTTAGTCGACCCACCTGATGCGTTCACCACTCCCAGACGAACTTTGGCGTTGAGCTTGCCGGCGAACGGGTACCGGTGATTCTCTACCGTCCATTCAGAGTCGCCCTGATGCACGATCGG
>CAMBZY010000488.1 GCA_945872325.1 Candidatus Kuenenia stuttgartensis
CCAGTTTCGGAGCCTTGTAAACCGTGCTTTCACCCGTGGCGACATCGTATCTGTAGACAGTGGCTGGAGATGTGAAAGTGGTGAATGAGTAGAAGGTTTCCTTGTCTGTACGCCTTCCACCAAAACCCGCTGCCGTACCCAGACCAGGGAACTTAACTTCCCCGGCAGGCTTGCCTTCCACCGTAAACAGCTTGACCTGACTATGAGCGTCTTTCAGATACTGAGCAATAAACTTATCGCCCACCAGGCTCACGCCTTCCAGTGTTTCATCCGCCTCAGGAATCAGGGTTTTCCAATTCGCAGGGGCCGGATTAAACACATCAATCGCAATGACTTTCCCGCGAGGGGCGTTCTTGTTCGTCCGGAAATAGAACAGAGAACCATCGTTGTCAATGAAGGTGTAATCGGCGTCGAATTCGCCCACAAAGTGCTGAGGCGGGCGGGCATCGCGTTTGTAAAGATCCTTGAAAAGCAGGCGATATTTGTCGTCCGTACCCTTGCCAATCGTGACGAGCAGGAATCGGCCGTCGTCCGTCTGTGCGGCACTGGCTCGCCAATCCTTGCTTTCGAGTTCTTCCCAGACCAGCGAATCTTCCGATTGAGGTGTTCCAAGTCTATGGAAGTAAACCTTTTGGAAGTAGTTCGACTCCGTCAGATTCTGGCCAGCCTTGGGCTCTGGATAGCGACCATAGTAGAAGCCGTTGCCTTGTTTGTCCCAGGCGGCACTTGAGAATTTGATCCACTTGAGTTCGTCGTCAAGGTCTTTGCCAGTGGCTACTTCGCGAATCTTCCAACGGTTCCAGTCGCTCCCAGCGTCAGCAATTCCATAGGCGACATATCTGCCGTCCTTACTGATGGAAATGCCAGCCAGGGCAACAGTTCCATCCTTGGACATCGTGTTCGGGTCGATCAGGACCTTGGGTTCGGCAGCGAGCGAATCGGACCAGTAATAGACCGACTGATTCTGAAGACCGTTATTGCGGCTGAAAAAGTATCGGCCACCTTCTTCAAAAGGAACTCCAAATTTCTCGTAGTTCCAGAGTTCCGTCAATCGCTTCTGAATCCTGGCCCGCTCGGGGACTGTATCGAGATATTGGAACGTGACCTTGTTCTGAGCTTCGACCCATGCCTTGGTTTCAGCGGAATTGTCATCCTCAAGCCAGGAATAAGGGTCGGCCACCTTGGTGCCGTGATATTCGTGAACAGTGTCGGCTTTACGAGTTTCAGGAACCATTTTGGCAGCACCATTCTGGGCCAGTGAGGATCCAGCCGGCATCAGCACGACAGATCCGAAAGTGATGACAGAGAGAACCTTGCGAATGAAAAGCGCCGATTTTTGGCGAATCCTCATGGGGGAAATTCCTCGCTGATATTCTGAAATACAGATACCGTTCGCCGGACAAGCCCTTCACAATCATTTATGAAGGAAGATGTAAGTCAGTTTACATGGAAGGACGTCAGATTGCCCAGCCACGATTTTCCACGATTGTAGGCCTGATCGATCAAACGAGAGCGGAATCGCAATATTTCAGACCGTTCTCTAAAGATTACGATGGGATGATTCAATCAGATAAAGCGTCTCAACGAGCTTTGATTTGGGTTGTCGCCTGAGTGATTTTCAGTCATAATAAGTATTAGATATGCGAACGATGATTCGGTACGCATATCTCCCGCCTGCTTCGCTGCCCCCTGCCCGACCCTTTCGGCTGCCCACTTTAAAAACAGGCCCAATCGCCATGACGATCCGTTACTCATTCTTTGGTACTGCAGTTCGTCAAATCTCGTTTGGCATTTGGGCTGCCATGGCCATACTTGGGCCTCAATTTGCGAGAGCCGATCAACCAAGCGACTTTTTTGAGACCAAAATCCGGCCAGTTCTGGTCGAAAAATGCATCGCCTGCCACGGCTCATCCAAGCAGACTTCGGGGCTCCGGATGGACACCCGGGCCGCAATGATCGCCGGTGGCGATTCCGGCCCTGCCATTGTTCCCGGAAAAATGGCTGAAAGCCTTGTCTATCAAGCCGCTTCGCACACGGGCGATGCTTCCAAAATGCCGCCCAAGAACAGCAAAACGGCCGCCATGACGCCCGCTGAAGTGGCGGATCTGGGCCAGTGGATCAACTCAGGCGCCGTCTGGCCTGAGAATAAGTCCAGCCTTTCGGCCCAAAATTCCGGCCCAAACGCGGCGAACAAGCATTGGTCATTCCAGCCTGTCAAACTGCCCAAAACGCCAGCGGTTTCCGACCCTCAGTGGCAGACCAATCCGATCGATGCCTTTATCGCAGATCGTCTTCAGAAGGATGGCCTGAAGCCCTCACCAATGGCCGACCGCCGTACCTTGATCCGCCGATTATCGTTTGACCTGATCGGTTTACCACCGACTCCCGATGAAATTCAGAAGTTTTTGGCCGACCCTTCAAGCGACGATTCTGCCACTTCAAATCTCATCGACCGTCTCCTGGCCAGCCCCCATTTCGGCGAACGTTTCGGCCGTCACTGGCTCGACCTGGCCCGCTATTCCGATACCAAAGGCTATGTCTTTGTCGAAGATCGACGTTACCCATATGCTTTTGCATACCGTGATTACGTCATTCGATCCCTCAATAACAACCTGCCCTACAACCAGTTCATCATTGAGCAGATTGCAGCCGATAAGCTGCCGGTCAAAGAGGACAACAATCACCTGGCTGCCATGGGCTATCTCACTGTGGGCAGACGTTTTCTGAACAATCAGGTCGATATTATCGACGACCGCATCGACCTCGTCGGCCGTAGCCTCATGGGCCTTTCGATCGCCTGTGCCCGCTGCCACGACCACAAATTCGACCCTATTCCGGCTGCGGACTATTACTCGATGTATGGCGTTTTTGCATCGTCCAACGAGCCCAAGGATGGCCCGATTCTGGAGACGAAAGGCCAAGCCGCAAAACGATCCGAATATGAAGCCGCCATCGCCAAGGCGAAGGCTGGCCTGGACGAGTTCCTGAACCTTAAGAGCAAAGAGTTTAAGGATGAGTTGACCGCAAAAACGGGCGCGTATCTTACCGCAGCCGCCGACTTGAATTTTGAAGTCATGGGGCGTGGAGGGAAAGTGGACGAGCTTTCAGCGACCCGCAAGCTGAAGCCGGAACTCGTTCGTGCCACAGGCTTTCGGTGGTCCACCTTCATTAAAGAAAATAAGCCTGAGACCGCCAAGGGCTTGCTTGCATGGCGAGATCTGGCTGGCCTGAAGCCGGAAACCTTTGCAGCGGAAGCCTCTGCAAAGATCAACGCCTATAAGCCTGACCAGCTCTCACCAGCTTTATTGGCAACTCTGAAAGCGGCCCCTCCGAAATCAAGGGCTGAGCTGGCCGAC
>CAMBZY010000489.1 GCA_945872325.1 Candidatus Kuenenia stuttgartensis
GATTTTATCGCTGGCGTTTGCGAATGGTCTTGTCGTTATGTGTCATATTTTTCATGATTTTGGACTGGCAGGTTTCATGACACCTCGAGGTCTCATCTGGCTGATTCCAGGAATCGCGATGGTGTTTGGTATCCACACCTGGCAAAAGAATGTACGCACAAGTCCGATGATGCTTGACCGTGATTTTGATCAAGCCTGCGGGTGGATCGCCCTACAAGTTCCTCAGCCAGAGGTGATTGCGTCAAGACATCCTGGCGATGTTTTCTGGAGGAGTGGTCATGTGGGCGTGAGGTGGCCGGAACAGTCCACGATTGAGGAAGTGGCCGAGGCTTTGGCTCAAAAAAATGTTGGATTTTTATTGGTTGATCGTGGCCGATTCGTGGGCGACAATCTGCCTGATTGGCTGGCCCCTGCGAGTCTGAATCGTCGTCCAGACTTGTTTCAACCAGTTCTGATTGAAGGGCTTAAGGAGAGTCAAACCAAGGTTTGGAAAGTTCTCCATGAGGATCGATCCAAACCCGGATCAGCAAATCAAATTGATTGACTCGCCAACTCGGTTGACGTAAGTTTGAGAGAAGTCCCACCTCGTATTCCGCCGAATGGAAAACATTGGCCGAACGAGAATTCTCCAAAAACCCAAAGTAAGGGAGTCAACACGATGTCAGATTCAGAGAACAAAGCCATTTCCGGCAGTGCTCAACTGAGCCGTCGGCAGTTTGCCCAGGCCATTGGTGCAGCCACAATTTTGGGCAGTGGAATGCCTCAGGTGATGGCGGATCAGGCTGTGGTTGGCCCGAAGCGGACCGATTCGTCGGAAACGGCTGTTGGCAGGCTGTTTAAGTCGTTGAAAGACGATCAAAGAAAGATCCTTTGCTTCCCGTTTGACCACCCTCTGCGGAGCCGGATCGGGAACAATTGGGCGATTACCAAGCCGAAGATTTCTGACCTGTCAAAGGATCAGCAAGCCCTTTGTGTAGAGATCTTTAAAGGCTTGACCAGCGAAGAAGGTTATGACCGTTTTACGCGCCAGATGGAAGACGATTACGACGGTTTTGAAGGCTACCACATCGCGATCTTTGGCGAGCCAGATAGTGACAAGCCGTTTGAGTGGGTTCTGTCAGGTCGCCACGACACCCTTCGTGCGGACGGGAATTCCGTGGACGGAGTTGCATTTGGTGGTCCGATTTTCTACGGACACGCAGCGGCCGGGAACTTTAATGAAGACGCCCAGCACACCAAAAATGTCTGGTGGTATCAGGGCGAGATGGCCAACAAGATCTTCAAAACCCTTGATGACAAGCAGCAGGCGGCGGCCATGGCTCCTAAAGGGCCGGCTGACGATGCACGGTCGATCAAGCTGGCGGGCGATAAATTGCCAGAAATCGGGCTCGGAATCAAGTCGCTGGATGGTCAGCAAAAGGCGATGGTTCAGCAATTGATTGATGCTGGGACACGGCCGTTCCGCAAGGCGGATGTCGATGAATTGATGTCGTGCGTGAAGGATGCCGGTGGAGTGGATGCCATGCGTTTGACCTTCTACAAAGAAGGCGATGTGGGCAAGGATGGGGTCTGGGATGTGTGGAAGCTGGAAGGGCCTGCCTTCTCATGGTATTTCCACGGCAGCCCACACGTGCACACATGGCTGAATGTGGCCAAAAAGGCCGAATTCGATAAGTCGCACGGCTGATTGTTGATGTGATTAAAAAAAAAGGGCATTCGCAGGGAATGCCCTTTTTAAAATATTCGTCGTTAGGGCGAATTACTTTTTGGCTGCGCTTTTTTGGACCCTGGATTCCACAGTGTTTGGTTTGAGTTGGAAGTCAGGGATCTTGGTTTCCGAATCGCCGATTTTTACAGTCAGTCCTGATTTTGAAGAGTCTGCATATCGGCTTCCAATCGGATCTGAGATTTTACCCAGACCCTCGTTTGTTGGAGAGGTGATACTGACTTCATAATCGCCAGTTGGGGCACCATCGCCAGGCTGAAATGTTTCGAGAACAAATTCACCCTTATCATCAGTCACAGCATGAGGGTAGGGAACTTTGTCGGACTTCCATTCGAATTTTGGTTTGAGCTGGATTTTCAAACCTGCAAAAGATTTGGAATCGACCAGTATTTTACCCTTGGCTGGCACAGTCACGACACCTGATTCATTGGATGATGAACCGCATCCTGATATGACCATTGAAATCAAGAGGACCGTGGATTTTCGCAATTGCATCCTGAGGCTTCCTTCCTGATTTCAATCAATACTGGTCTGAGGAGACAACTTCGCCGCCATTATATGTCAGAAGTCTGGCATAAACCTTGATATCTGTGGATTCTTTCATGAATCGAACAGATCCATCAGCGTACAGCTTGTTTGCTCCACCTGGGTGAAAAGCATAGTCTTCGTTGTTGTTAATGCAATTGGTATGGCAGGGTGTGCCATTCCAGCCATCAGTTCCGTATGAGCTTTCGTAGTCAGCCCAAGCTGCTCCGGAGATGTCTTTGCCGATGACCTTGCCCTTCTCAAATGAAGTCGGCCGGCCGGCATCTTCTGACATCAGAAACGTGTTCGAAGTTCCATCTGAGATTTCAGCGATCCTGCGAGGGGTATTCAAAATCATCAGTCCAATATAATTGGTCCCGGTTGGCAAGAAGTTCAGGATCGATCCCTGCATCGCTTCGTTCACGGCATAGTCGGAAACAGCACCAGTCCAGCCATTGATCCTCTGACCAGTAAAGATGTTGGATGCCGTGCCTTTCGTAATATTTAAACCACTCGAATTCGACGGGCAAAGAAAGGTGTTCATGACGGTCATGATCGAGGTTGCATTTTCATGCTTGTCTTCATTACCGGCAGCCCGAGGCGTTCCGCAGTAAGTGATTTCAAAATTATAGGCGTTCGCCAGATTGCCACCTTCAAGGAAAGGCAATGTCAGAACTGCCCAGCCATGGACAATCGGATTCATGACCGTGGTTTTTGAAGCCCAGTTGGCGCCAAATTCGGCTGGCAAGCGTGGGTAACCGGCTCCTGCTGGTGGTGCACTGTGCATGGCCGCCTGAATCGACGCTGGAAGTGCGGCGGTTGGGAATGCCAGGCTTGGTGGGAAGTATCCATTGGTGTTTTCAAAATTATGCAATGCCAAACCAATTTGCTTCATATTATTGATGCACTGGGCACGACGGGCCGCTTCTCTGGCCGATTGCACAGCAGGCAACAGCAGGGAAATCAAAACGGCAATGATTGCGATCACAACCAGCAACTCAATGAGTGTAAATGCCTTACGGCTTCGATTGATCATGAAAACTCATTCTCCTGCGACCGAAAAGTGATTGTCATAAGAACAAGACGCAAGATAATT
>CAMBZY010000490.1 GCA_945872325.1 Candidatus Kuenenia stuttgartensis
GGTTTGAGGGTCTGGCAATGGGCGGCCATTCCGCTGGCCTTTGGCCTTGCGGCCCGACTGCTGGTCTGGCCATGGGTCACGGCTCAATTGAAGTCGAAGCTGGTTGTGGCGGGCTTATGCTTGCCTCTGGTTTTCACGGCTTGTGACTGGGGATTTGTCGAGCGTTATCGGGTTTCAAGCGTTCCAGCGGTCCCTCCACTGTTTGACACACAGGCGTTTCTGAATGAGACCAATACAACCAAGGCTTCGCAGGCGGCAGATCGACTGACGGAAATTGCACGTGAAGTCGATAACCTTGGAGAACTAACAAATTATAGATCACTCAATCATGATGAGGCGATTGACTTAAATCTGAGGTCACCTCGATTTAATGAGCGAATGGTGGTTATGGGAAATCTGAAATCACCTCAATTTAATGAGCGAATGGAGAAGGTGGTTACTGAAAAATGGCTGACAAAGCTTGATTCGATCGCCGATACGGAGGTCGTTGCATTTGAGGATTTAACCCAGATTAGCTATGAACCAAGTATGAAACGCCAATCGCTCAGTTATGCAGGGGATATGCTGATCTATGACGCGCTTCGACTTGAAGTCAAGGGAGATCTGGAAAAGTCGGTGCATCGGTTCCGGCAAGCATTGCAATTGTCGCGACAGATGAACCACCGTGCCACTTCAAGAAATCTCTCATGGGGAAATAACCTGGAAACGAATATTTTATTCGGCTTTAATTACTGGCTCTCAGGCCAGACTTCCAAGAGTGATATTCCAGCTTTGAAAAAGCTACTTACTTTATTGGATGAGCATATGAAAAAGCGGGCGACATCCGAGGAGCATTTCAAATGCAACTATCTGGATAATCTGAATTTTGTTCAGAATCCAAAAGCATTCTGGGAGGGTTACATGCTTCAAGGAACGAAGGATAATCCATTAGATAGCGATTCAGGCCGACTTTCTATCGAAATTTGGACCAGTGCCAATGGAACCAAAGCTGAGAGGAAGCGTCGTAAGGCGATATATGATCTCTATGCAGCTGGGTTGTTGAAAACGGCTCAGGCTGATTATCCCACCTTGTTTGAGATGGAATGGAGTAAACTTGTTCGGGAAAACCCACAGAAATATTCGGGGGCAGACCGATATCGACGATTCTATGTTTCGGATTGGATCACACCATTACAGAATTCACCAACTCCGGAATCAAATACTCATGACTACCTGATCACAAGTCGTTTCATGGACGAAGATATTCAATTGCAATACGGGAGTCTGTTTCGTCAGTATCGGCGAATTGAGATCCAGCAGGTTGCTGTTCTGGAGATGGTCAAACTGGCCATTGCATTACGCGGCCATCGGCTCGAACATGGAGAATATCCCAAAACCCTGAAGGAGCTTTCTCCGTCATGGTTTGCAGAGGTACCGAAAAATCCATTTACCTTGAAATCGTTCGGATACGAATTGAAAGAAGGCAAGGCGATTTTGAAGGCAGATGATCCGTTTCAGCCGATATCAGATTCATTGCCTGAAGGATTTGATTTTCCCAAGCCTAATCATCAGCAAAAGCCATTTATATTGGTATTGCCAGCGTTTACAGTGAAATAAAATGCG
Organism: Candidatus Kuenenia stuttgartensis; assembly: GCA_945872325.1. GTDB lineage: Bacteria > Planctomycetota > Planctomycetia > Isosphaerales > Isosphaeraceae > QWQI01. Next base: position 1,603 of record CAMBZY010000490.1, read on the forward strand.
AATTCAAATCAGTCCGGAATCTCATTCTTGAAAAGAGAATGATTCCGGATTTTTTTGTTTTCGTTTAATCCGCCCATTGACCGCCATTGGGATGCAGGGCGGAGGAGATTCGGTCCAGAGGCAGAACGAGCTTGGCGGCGCCTCGTTTGATGGCCTCTCGGGGCATTCCAAAAACGGTGGACGTGGCTTCGTCCTGAGCGATGGTCAGGCCACCTGCCTGGCGGATTTCCAGAAGTCCCTCGGCACCATCGTCGCCCATTCCGGTAAGAATGGCGGCGGCACCGTGCGGGCCGGCGGCCTGGGCCACAGAGCGGAAGAGAACGTCTACACTCGGTTTATGGCGATTCACGGGCTGACCGTCGACCAAATCGACTCGGAAGCCGGGTCCGGAGCGGCGCACTACGCTGTGGATGTCTCCGGGAACGATCAGAATCTGGCCAGGCCGAACTTGTTCGAGGTGGCGGCAGACGTGCACTTCCATGCGAATCTTCGGGTCGTTGTTCAGTCTGGCAGCAAAAGCGGGCGTGAAGTCGGCAGGCATATGCTGGACGATCACAAGGCCGGGTGTTTCCAGGGGAAAACCAGCCAGAAGCTGATGAAGGGCCTGAACCCCGCCGGTGGAGACTCCGATGGCGATCACCTTTTCGGTGGTCACGCCCCGGTTGGCGTATGGCTGTTTGGGCAGGATGATATCGGCAGAGAGGCGGCCGTCGGGCTTGACGGTCGTTTGTGGCTCGTCTTTACGAGTCTGGCGAAGTTGGCCGGCTTTGGCAGCGTTACGCACACTTTCGAGCAGATTGGCAGACCAGCTCGACATTTTCGAGGGGTCGCGCCAGTCAGGCTTGGCGATCACTTCCATGGCGCCGATTTCAAGAGCGGAAAGGGCTCTGTCGGCGATCGATGTACACATAACGACCGGCATGGGATGCTGGCGCATGAGTTTTCGGAGGAAGGTCAGGCCGTCCATCCGCGGCATTTCTACGTCGAGCAGCATGACGGCTGGAACGAGTTTTTTGAGCACCTCAACGGCTTCGTAGGGGTCGCCGGCGGTGGTCACTTTGAATCGGGGGTCGGATTCGACGATCGCTTTGAGCGTTTGGCGCACAACTGCGCTATCGTCAACAATCAGAACGTCCATGGTTGCCGGACCAGGGCGAGAGACGGCCGGCCCGGCGGCACTCTTGCCGATCATGGCGGTCACCCTTCCTTACGATAGATCGATGGCAGAATTTTGCGCAGACCCACAGGAACTGTTGGCAAGATTTCGCCATTGCCCATGATCAGCCAGCCACCGGTACGCAGTGAACCTGCGAGACGTTCCAGTAATGTGATGCGCTCTTCGTCGGCGAAGTAGATCGAGACATTTCGGCAAAGGATGGCGTGAAAATCACCAGGCAGAGGCCATGAGGCGGCGCGGAGGTCGAGGTGGCGGAATTTCACCAGGTCACGCACTTCGGGGATCACGCGAAACGTGCCTTCTTTGGGCCCTGTACCACGCATGAAATAACGCTTGAGCATGTCGGGCGGAACGCCGGCAACGTCGCGGGTGTTATAGATCGCACGAGCGGCGTTTTTGACCACTTCCAAGGAGAGGTCGGACGCCCAGAGTTCAACTTTTTGGGGCGAGAGGTTGGGAATGGAGTCGTTCAGGATCATCCCAAGGCTGTACGGTTCCTGACCTGACGAGCAGCCAGCCGACCAGATTCGGATCGGGGATCCGGAAGCCTCTCGTATGGCT
>CAMBZY010000491.1 GCA_945872325.1 Candidatus Kuenenia stuttgartensis
ATGCGACCGCTGGAGAGTGCTGGCCTGGTCCCACCCAATGCGACACATTCTTCGACCTGTGAGAGGGGCACTACGTATTTTTCGTGAGCTACTTCGACAAGCAGGCCGTCGATCAGAGCTAAAGTTAATGGGAGCCTGAATGTAAAGCAAGTCCCTCGGCCCGGTTCTGACTGAACTGAGACACTGCCCCGAAGCGCACGAACAGCATCTCGAACCACGTCCAGCCCTACACCCCGGCCAGAAAGTTCATTGACCGTGTCTCTTGTGGAAAACCCTGGTTCAAAAATCAGACCCACCACACGGGGGTCATCGGCGCTGGTATTTGGAGGAACCAAGCCTTTGGCGATCCCTTTTTCGACGATTCGTTCCCGATTCAGGCCACAGCCATCGTCTTCAATTTTGAGGGCCACGCGATCGCCTTCATGACCCGCCCACAGGACGATTCGGCCCTGACGCGGCTTACCAGCTTTTTCGCGCTCTTCCGGAGTTTCCAGGCCGTGATCCACCGAGTTTCGGATCAAGTGGATCATTGGCTCAGCCAGCCGCTCGACGATGGTTCGGTCGAGCCTGGTTTCCTGACCGTCAATCCGAAGCTGAATCTCTTTGCCAGACTTATCGGCCAGGTCGCGAATCAGTCGGGGGAATCGGCTGAAAAGCTCTTCTACAGGAACCATTCGAAGTTCAAGCGATTGGTCACGCACCTGACGAGTCACACGCTCAAGGCTTTCCAGGGCAAGGCGATATGACTCGGCACCGCTGATTTCACGGATGCCTTGCAAATTGTCAGCCAGAACGGCCAGTTCGCCAGCCAGGCCCACGAGATCGTCAAGTTGGGCGGCATCGACCCGAATCCGAGGTGTCGAAGTATTTTTGGTCACAGCGCCGGCTGCACCGGTCCAGGCAGCACGCGACGAGGCGGATCGGTTGACTTTGGATAATGCGTCAGCACCGGCTGGGAGCAGACCGCCGGGCAGCGAGCCTGCACTGTCGATGGCTTCAGAGCGTGTAGAACTTGCTCTGGATTGATCGAGCGAGGCATTGATCGAGCTGGTGGTTCGAGTCGCTGGCTCTGGCCGAGGGGCATCAGGTGGGATCGTGCCAGATTCCAAATCGGGTTTCGAATCGACTAGATTCTCAACGGAGGTGGGCCCAGAAAGGACTGATGTACCAGGCTCCGGCTCGACTTTCAGGGTGCGATTCAGAATACTTGCAGCATCGTATTCACTTTGTTCAATGTCTGCCAGCGGAGTGATTTCAATACGGCAGTCGTCACCGACAAATAAAAAGACGTCATGGATGCGTTCGATCGGCTCGTTGGTCCGAAGCTCGATTTCCCAGGCCAGATAATTCAGCTGAGGGTCGATCGCATCGAGCGTCGGAACATGTGATGGATCAACCCGAAGGAAGGCCTCACCCAGTTCGAGAAGTTCATCAAGCACACCGAGCGGATTCATGCCCCTCTTGAGCACGTCTCTGCCAGGTGCGAACCGAATGCGGTAACCTTTTGGGCGATCAGGTTCGGCGTCAATCTCAGAATCTATCTGAGGAGGAGCGGCCCCATCGGAATTCAAAACTTCTGATGACTCGCTTGCAAGTGCTGCACCAGCAACCGTTTTGGATTTCTCGCGACGCTTGCGTTTCGGCTTCTTGGGCCCTTGTTCAGGGCTGACCGCTGGATCCGCATCGGCAGACGCTTTGGCTGGCTCCAATTTCAATTGGCTGCCTACCATTTGAACACGCTGGGATGGAGGTTTGGTGAATTCTTCAAGCCTGGCAATCAAGGAATCAGGGGCTTCCGTGAATTCGCCATTGGCAGCAGAATCGACCTGAACATTTAATAGGTCGCGTGCTTCGAGCAGGGTACTGATGATATCCGAATCGACTGGAACGATTTTCGAGCGGATTTTGTCGAGTACTGTCTCAATTTTATCAGTCAGGCCGGCCACATTCGAAAGGCCGACCATTCCTGCCGCACCTTTGATGGAGTGAGCAGAGCGAAAAACTTTATCGAGAAAAGCGCGATCATCCTGGCGACTCTCCATCTCCATCAGGCCCTCTTCGAGGACCATCAGAAGCTCACGAGCCTCTTCAAAAAACATTTCCAGGAATCGATCGTCCACGCAGTTAGCGTCCCTTTCAACCTGCCTTCATGATTTCATTCAGGCTTTTATCAGACCGACATCGCGGATTGATGCGAGTCCGGGGACTTCTCATCAAAAATGCACGATGGTTCATCATCTTTATTCGTATTTAGGGGGTTGAGACTTCACGACCAATGCAAAGGACTTATTGGGCGCGAATTACGCGGGCGTCACATTCGTCACACCTTGCCTGAATTGTCGCCTTTTTCGAACGTTTTGTCGATCACCTGTAAAAAAAAGACATCATTGTCAGAACTGGGAACTGATTCTGGATCGGTCCTGAATGGATGAGCCAGACCAGCAATGATTGCCGAAAGCTAGATCTAGTTTTTCGATAAAATATTTGAATCAAAGCACTTACAGTAAAATTACGAAACAAGGCTTGATCAGCAATTGGAGCTGTCGGCCGTGACACCGATTCAGTTGACTTGGGAACAGGCCAAGCATTAGTTCCGTATTTTAGAAATCTTAGGTCGTCCCGTTCCACTAGAGGAGGCATTAACCTGGCAGCAATCGATTCACCCACCTGGTAAGCAAGTCGGCATCGACTGGTTTTGTGATCCAGCCAGTGACAGCTTCGCGACGTTTGATCGGAAAACTTTCAGGTTTACGAGTCGACAAGATTAAAATGGGCAAGTATTTATGCTGGGGCATGTTGCGAACAGCTTTTGCCAGTTCGAGTCCATCCACCCGGGGCATTTCCAAGTCACTTAACAAAAGATCAACAGAAGTCGTGGAGAGAATATTCAAGGCCTCAACACCGTCCTCAGCGGAAAGAACCGTGACCCCACCTTTGACGGTCAGAACCGTGGTGATCCAGTGACGAATCGAAGGGCTGTCGTCGACATGCAGGATCACAGTTGCCATCAAGTCGCCCCTTCACCCATGAAATTGACCACGGAGAGTGGTATGAAGATGATCATCGGAAGACTTTGATATGACCGTGATCAAAGTTCCGAGTTGGACAATTTTTTAAGCCACTCGCTCAAGCCGGCTCGTCTGGCCAAATCACGGCATACTTTGGGTACGAGGTGGAACCTGACTTCACAATCTCTTTGATGACCTGTATTTACAAGGGAGATCAAAAGTTGCAGTCCAGCTGTGTCCCAAGGGCCTGAAGTGTGCAGGTCGACGTCGAGTGACGAACCTGATTTCAGTGAGTGGAGGAAAAGCTCGCGCCAGTCACCCACT
>CAMBZY010000492.1 GCA_945872325.1 Candidatus Kuenenia stuttgartensis
ACTTTGAGATCCATTCGCGTGGTTGGACTGACCATTGGATTGTGGTGTGTCGGGACTGACCATCAAGTTGTTCAGGCGCAACAGGAAGTCTCCAACTATTATACGGCACCGGGAAATTACGGGACGAGTTATGGCCGGGCAGGTTATGGGGCAGTCAGGACTTACAGCAATTTCTCGTCGCCCGGGTATGGTCGATCGATGCGTCCTTACGCCGTGATTCAAAATCCATGGGGCTCGGGAATCTGGAATCAGCCTGGTGCTGTGGGGCCTCAACCGGTCCCTTATCAGGATCCGTATCAGACCTGGGCAGTTCCAAATCGGTCTGGTCAAGATGTGACACAGCCATTGCCACCGATTGGTGCCTATGCTCCCACACTTGGTCCAGGGTATGGGATGAGACGCCCGACAGCTTATTGAGTAGCACTTCTGGCAGAGAATTGATGTTGTCAGTTCGATGGAATCATCGACCCTACCATCTGAATCCTGAACCCCAATTGTGATCGAGGTTCAGGATTTCATTTTGCTTTATTTGATAATGATTATTCGAAATGGTTGAACACCGACTAGATGAAATTCGACTTTTTTGGTTGAATAGACGGATACATAGACCTTCTTCTGATCACATCCAGATGTCGAGAATCGAATTACAGATCATGTCATCCAACTTTCCGCTTGTCGCCAAAGTTCGTCAAAACCAGCCTAGACCAACTGTTGAGGATGTTGCTGGCACAATTCGCCAGCTTGTACTAAACAGTCGCATTCAAGAGCGAGTTCCTGCTGGAGGACGCATTGCCGTGGGCGTGGGGAGCCGTGGGATTCACTGTATCCAGACGACTGCCAGGGCCACCGTGGATGCCCTGAAAGAGCTTGGTTATAAGCCTTTTATCAAGGCCGCCATGGGCTCGCACGGAGGAGCGACTGCCGATGGGCAGCGGGAACTTCTTGCTGGGTATGGCATTACGCCCGAAAACATGGGTGTCGAAGTGCTGACCAGTCTGGAGACACTGGAAGTGGGCACAAGCCCTATCGGACTCCCGATTTACTTCGATAAAGATGCTTATGAGGCGGATGGAATCGTCTGTCTGAACCGGATTAAACCCCACACCGATTTTCGGGCCGATTTTGAATCGGGCATTCTGAAAATGATGGTCATTGGGTTCGGTAAACAGCGTGGTGCAGAGCAGATCCACAAACTTGGCCTGCGTGGGATGAAAGAAGTTCTGCCGGCTGTGGGCAAGTTCCTGCTCGAAAATACCAAGTTCTCACTCGGGCTGGCCATCCTTGAAAATGTCGACGATCAGCCTGCCGAAATCGTCGCGATGGAGCCGGATCAAGTGCTTGAGACTGAGCCGAAGCTGCTCAACCGGGTGCGTGATCTGATGGGGCGGCTCCCGTTCGACCAGATTGACGTCCTGGTGGTGGGCGAAATCGGCAAAAATTACTCCGGCGCCGGGATGGATCCGAACGTGATCGGCCGACTGATGGTCGAAACTCAGCCTGACTTTGAAAAGCCGCTGGTCACTCGACTTGCGATTCTGGACGTTTCTGACGAGAGCCACGGGAATATTGTGGGAGTGGGATTTGCAGATCTCGCCACCCAGCGAATTGTCGACAAAATGGATCCTGTTCCATTTCGGATCAACGTGATCACCAGTTGTTTTCTCGAACGGGCACGGATTCCAATCACTCTGCCAACGGACCGGGAAGTGCTGGAGGTCTCTGTTCAAACTTCATGGAGACTCACCCCTGATCAAGTGCGTATGGTGATTATTCCCAACAGCTTAGAGCTAAATACGATTTATGTCTCAGAGGCCATGAAGGCCGATGTGGAAGCGGGCAGTGACTTAAGTTTTGAGAGCGATTTCCTGCCGATCCCGATTGACTCCAATGGGATGGTCGAGCAGGAGAAGCTTTTCCCTGAAAGTGTCAGGGGCAAGCGGCGTTCGGGTGGTGGCGGGCATCACTCATGAGCCTGTGCCGATTTGGCGATGATGGTCAGCCCAAGCCTTTTCCAAATAAGCCGATACGGCTTTTGGCGCTGGATGTGGACGGCACGATTCTGGGGCCGTCAGGGCAGCTTGACGATCTGGTTCTGGCATCACTCCATGAAGCCTTGGAATCGGGAATAAAGATTGTATTATGCACTGGCCGCCGATTTCGTCGGGCCATGGCAATCTCTGCAAAAATTGGCCTTGATTCACCGATGGTTTGCAATTCTGGGGCTTTGGTGAAATGCCCGTCCTCAAATGCAACTTTTTGGAGAGCAGATCACACGTTCTTGGCGGCTCAAAAAATCATTTCGACATTTGATCGCCATGAGAGGCCGATTTTGAGCTTTCTCGATCGGTCGCCTGATGAGCCTGATTTTGTGACGTCGAATGATCCATCCGGGTGTGAATTATTCGATCAGTATTTAAATGAAAATCAAGGGCTTGGGCAGATTGATCCTCATTGGAGGGATCGAGAATCATTCTTGGAGGGGCATTTCCACTTGTGTGCTGCTGGAACTCACGAGCAGATGCAGCGGATTCACGACGACCTGGAAATGCAATCGCCTGGCGAGTATCAGATGTTTGTTCAAAAAAGCCCTCATTATGTGGCCTGGATGTGCGAAGTCTTGCGACGCGATGCCAATAAATGGACAGCCTTGATGACAATTGCTGATGGCTGGGGCATAGCAGGGGCAGAGATTTGTGCTGTTGGCGACGACGCAAACGATGTTCCGATGATCGCCCAAGCTGGTTGGGGGGTTGCCATGGGCCATTCAGCCGATTTTGTAAAACAAAACGCTCACTGGATTGCGCCTGACAATGCAGGCCATGGTGTGGCGGCAGTGGTTCGAATTATCATGGAAAGACAAAACGGATGAAAAACGGATCTGCCAAACCGCCTCAAGGCTGGCCTGAAAGCTGTTCGCCGAGCTGGGAATTTGAACCAGGACATGATCAGCCATTGCTTGACACCTGGCTTTTCAAGCTCCGCAAGGAACGATATAAATCGCAATTGTCGACAAAAGAGCATGATTTCTTTGTCGCCGAAATTGCAGACGCTGTTCATGTGATTGCAACGGACCCGCAAGGGCGTGTCCTGATGGTCCGCCAGTTTCGGGTTGGATCCAGAACGGATAGTTTGGAGACGCCAGGTGGACTGATCGACCCAGGCGAAGATGCAATCACAGCCGCTCACCGCGAATTGCTTGAGGAGACCGGCTATAAGGCGGAGAATGCCCGGCTCTTGGGCGGATTCTGGTCACTTCCAAGCCTGGGCACGAGCCGGATCTGGACAGTTGTGCTGGAGAATGCTGTAAAAGTGGCTGAACC
>CAMBZY010000493.1 GCA_945872325.1 Candidatus Kuenenia stuttgartensis
GGCAAAGGCCGCGTATTCTATACAGCCTGGGGCCACGATGCACGCACCTGGGGCCATCCCGGTTTCCAGAACCTGCTCGAGCGCGGAATTCGCTGGGCCGCTTTTCAGGAACCTGCTCTGGCAGGCTCCTGGAACGATCACCCTTCGATCAGGATGCCATCACAGAACGACAAGGATTTTGCATTTATTCCCGGCAAACTGCCGTTCTATCCAGCCAGCGACAAATGGGGCACCATGGGGGCCACCATTACGAAAATGCAGGCCCCGCTGGCTCCGGCCAAGTCCATGGAGCACATCGCCATTCCCCAGGGCTTTCATCTGGAACTGTTCGCCTCCGAGCCTCAGATTCAGGGCAAGCCCATCGCCATGAACTGGGATGAAAAAGGCCGATTATGGATCAGCGAGACCGTCGACTATCCAAACGAACTTCAAGAACCTGGCAAGGGACGTGACCGGATCCGGATCTGCGAGGACACCGATGGCGATGGCCGGGCCGACAAGTTCACCATCTTTGCCGACAAACTTTCGATCCCCACCAGCCTGACATTTGCCAATGGGGGACTGATCGTCCATCAGGCCCCTGATACCCTGTTTTTGAAGGACACTGACGGTGACGACAAGGCGGATGTACGTCAAATTTTATTCAGCGGTTGGGGCACCCGCGACACGCACGCAGGGCCTTCGAACCTGAACTATGGGCTGGATAACTGGATTTATGGGATCCTCGGCTATTCCGGTTTCGAAGGGAAAATTGGCGGCGAGCCCATGAAATTCAGCACCGGCTTTTATCGGTTCAAGCCGGACGGATCAAAGCTGGAGTTCCTCCGCAACACGTCGAACAACTCCTGGGGCGTTGGGATCAGCGAGGAGGGCGTCCTGTTCGGCTCCACAGCCAACAATAACCCATCGGTACACATGCCGATCCCGAACCGGTTTTATGAGCAGGTCAGGGGCTATTCCAGCAAAGTTCTTCCCATGATTTCTGAGACGGCACGGATGTATCCGATCACCGAAAAGGTCCGTCAAATGGATCACCACGGCAAGTTTACAGCCGCCGCCGGTCACTCGCTTTATACAGCCCGCGAGTACCCACGCGAATATTGGAACCGGGCCGCCTTTGTAACCGAACCCACCGGCCACCTGGCGGCCACCTTTTTGCTCGAACCACTTGGAGCCACCTACACAAGTCGAAACAGCTGGAACCTTTTTGCCGGCAACGACGAATGGGTGGCCCCGGTCGTGACCGAAGTTGGCCCAGATGGGTCTGTCTGGGTGGCCGACTGGTACAACATTATCGTACAGCACAACCCGACCCCCGAAGGCTATATCACAGGCAAGGGGAACGCCTATGAAACTGACCTGAGGGACAAAAAACGTGCCCGGATTTATCGCGTGGTTTATGGCGACAAACCTGGCCTGAACAAGTTAAGTCTGGCCGGTGCAACGCCTTCCCAATGGGTGGAAACGCTGAAACATACCAACATGTTCTGGCGCAAGCATGCCCAGAGACTGCTGGTGGAACGTGGCCAAAAGGACGTGGTGCCAGCCCTTGTGGAGCTTGTGAAAAACACGTCGATCGACTCGATTGGCCTCAACACCGCTGCAATTCATGCGCTTTGGACACTTCAGGGCCTTGATTCCATCGAATCTCAGATCGATGTTGTGAAGAGCGCGCTCGACCATCCTTCCGCCGGTGTCCGCAAAGCAGCTCTGGATGTATTGCCAAGACGCGGCGAATCATGGCGTAAGCTCTTGACGGAGAGTAAGCAACTCAACGATGGAAATCTCCAGGTACGGCTCTCCGCCATTCTGGCCCTGGCCGAGATGGAAACCTCTTCTGAAGCCGCCTCGGCTTTGGTGTCGGCTTTGAATCAGCCGGAAAATCTGCTCGATCCGATCCTGGCAGATGCTTTGATCTCAGCTCTGGCACGTCACGATGCACAATCGTTGGCTCATCTCTCGGCTGCTGGCTCTCTGACCATCACCCACGCAGGAGAATTGGGCAAGTCGCTCGATAAAATTCTGACAACCTTTGGCGAACACCTGGGCCGCGGTGCAAACCCCTCTCAGGCCGTGGAATTCGTGACGAATCTGGCCAAGGCCGATCCTTCGATTGCCGAGCCGATTCTGGCAGGATTTGTCAACGGCTGGCCGGCACGCATAAAGCCTTCGGACAGCCCGGAGTTGGGCCAGGCACTGGCAAAGCTGCTGGAACGCCAAACGCCTGCCGGAAAGGGCAGGGTGGTGAAGCTGGCCAAAACCTGGGGGTCCGCCTCATTGGCATCTCAGGCCAAGGCCATTGCAGATCTTTTCCTGAAACAGGCTGCGGATTCAAAATTAAACGATAAAGCACGTCTCGAAGCCTCTGCTCAGTGGCTTCAACTGCGTGGCGATGATCGTGCGGCCGTGGCCAGATTGCTCGACCTGATCACGCCTCAAACCGATTCTACCCTCGCCGAAGGTTTTGTCGGAAGCCTCTCGGAAGCCGCTTCGCCTCAGGCTGGAGAGGTCATTCTGGAGAAATTTCAGGGCTGGACTCCATCCGCCAAAAGGGCTGGTATGACCGTCTTGTTGAGCAAAACGGACTGGACAAATTCGCTTCTGGATTCGATCCAGAACGGCTCCATCACACTCACAGAACTGGCCCTTGACCAGCGAACGGCTCTGTCCAGTCACCCGGACAAAAAACTCGCACATCGGGCCAAGTCTCTGATCGCTTCCAAAGGTGGCCTTCCCAATGCGGACCGCCAGAAAGTGATCGAGCAACTGGCCTCGATTTCCAAAAATCGGGGCGATGCCACGCTGGGCAAAAAAATCTTTGAAAACAATTGCGCCAAGTGCCACCGGCACAGCGGTGCAGGCAATCAGGTTGGGCCTGACCTGACCGGCATGGCCGTGCATCCGAAACAAGAGCTGGCCATTCATATTCTCGACCCAAGCCGCTCGGTGGAGGGCAACTATCGGGCGTACACCGTGGCCACAACCGATGGCCGGGTGCTGACGGGGCTCTTGGCCAGCGAGTCAAAAACGGCGATCCAGCTTCTTGATGCGGATGCCAGGACGGTGAGCCTGCCTCGCAGCGAGATCGAAGAGCTGGCTGGATCCGCCAAATCGCTGATGCCGGAAGGCTTTGAGAAAACCCTTTCAGAGAAGGATCTGACAGACCTTCTGGAATTTCTGACCCAGAAAGGCCGATGGCTCCCTCTGGCGATGGACAAAGTGGCCACTGCCATTTCCACCAAAGGCTTGTTTCACGAGGGCGATGAAGGGCCTGACCGGATTGTTCTGAAAGACTGGAACCGCCGTGAAGTG
>CAMBZY010000494.1 GCA_945872325.1 Candidatus Kuenenia stuttgartensis
GGGCTTTTTCGTTTTCCGTATTTCGCGTTTGAAGTTAGCAAGTTTTGATAAACACGATGTGGCATGCCAGTTTCAAAGACGGGAAATAGCAGAGGTTTCTTTGGTTTGGGATTTATCTAGCCGGGCTTGGCGATAGCCCCGGTTTCTTCGGTTCGGGGTCGGGATTTATCTAGCCGGGCTTGGCGATAGCCCCGGTTTCTTCGGTTAGGCGTAACCGGGGCTAGCGCCAAGACCGGCTAGAAGGAAGCCGCAGGGCGAAAGAACACGGTTCGCTTAAAAATCGCAAGTGATTTTCTACATGCCCCTTAGTCTGTAACCATGGCTGATTCTCAAAGTTTGCTCTGGACAGTTTTGAGCGGTTTTGTATTGTTAGCGATTGGATGCGCAAGGAATCAGGTATCCAGAACTCGCTAGGCGAAAGGATTTTGCCATGAAAAAACATCGATTGAGTCCGCAGGTTGAAGGCATGGAAAAGCGCGAAGTCATGTCTTCGCCAGGCTCGCTCCATGCTGCTATCGCTCCTCGCAGACAGGTTCCGAAACAGTGGCAACCGCAAGCAATCAAAGGCACCGTTTTCGGAGCATTTTATGACAACGGGCCAGGCAATGTCGCCATCGACACCTCGCGACCGATCATCAAGACGAATTCTCTCCAATCCGTGCACGGTGTCCTCACCCGCGATGTGGCCAATAACAAGGTGAATGGATGGCTGATCGTTCAACAGGCGGGCGGGCGACAAGTGAAGCTCGACGTCTTCGGCAACGCGGGAAATACCAGCTTCCTCGGCAAAGTGGTCAACCTGAAATTTGTCGGGAATGGTGAATTCGCACAGTCCATCAGGCCCGGCAATATCCGGCTTCTGCTCAACACGCCCCTGCGTGGACGCCAATCGCTGACTTTTGCATGACATCCGCAATCCTTGGGCAGCAAACAACTTAGATTTTTCACGGAGATTTTTTCAAGGCTCGCCTTGACAGATCTCCGTCAAGTCGGCATATTGATGTGCACACGAATGATTCAAACGGATATAAGGTTTGTGATCATTCTATCGGATGCAACACCTAAGTGTAGGCAACGAGGCTTCATGGACGGGGCCTAGTCAACATATAACTCGTCCATTTTAGTCTCCCGAACCGCTTCTTGAGGAATCTCGAGCGATGCTGGGCTCGCTTGATCTGCAACCATGGATGGGACACTACTATGCGGATTCTTGTCACCGGTGGCGCTGGCTATGTGGGCAGTGCAATGGTTCCCATGCTCCTTGAGCGTGGCCATAAAGTACGCGTTTTTGACAACCTGAAATTCGGCGGCCAGGGCCTTCTGCCTTGCACAGCCAGCCGTGATTTCGAACTGATCAAAGGCGATGTCTGCGACGAAAACGCCTTCGGCAAAGCTCTCGACGGTATGGACGCCGTTGTTCACCTGGCCGCAATCGTCGGCTATCCTGCCTGTAAAAAAGAGCCCCAAGTGGCTCACTCCACCAACGTGGAAGGCACAGCCAACCTTCTGAAACTGCGTCGTCAAGACCAGAAAATCATGTTCGCCTCCACAGGGTCGATCTACGGATCCATTCCTGATTACGTCTGCAACGAAGACACGCCTCGCGCCCCAATCACCCTCTACGGTGAAACCAAAGCCAAGGCTGAAGAAGCCATCCTTGAAGCCGGTAACTCGGTGGCCTATCGGTTTGCGACCGCTTTCGGTGTTTCCAACCGGATGCGTCTGGACCTCATGCCAAACGACTTCACCTACCAGGCCGTCAAGAATCGCAACCTGATCGTCTATGAAGGTGGCTTCAAGAGAACCTTCGTTCACGTTCGCGACATGGCCCGCTCGTTCATGTTCGCCCTCGACAACTGGGATAAAGTCAAGGACGACGTCTATAACGTCGGCCATGAATCCATGAACTTCACCAAAGAAGACGTGGCCCGGAAGATCATGAAGTTCGTTGACTTCTACCTGCACTTCGCTGAAGTCGGCAAAGACGACGATCAGCGCAACTATGAAGTCTCCTACGAAAAGATCCGTCGCAAAGGCTTCGAAACCACGGTTGACCTCGACACAGGTATCGCTGAACTCGTTCGCGCCTGCCAGTTGATCAGCTTCTCGAACCCATTCGCCAACGTCTGATTTTTTTCAGGCCAGAACAACACCCCAAGGCACGGCCCAATCTCTGGCAACCGTGCCTTTGTGGTGCTTTAAGTTTTCATCTCAGCCACACATCGCTTGAATCGCACCATTTGGAGATCTTCGTTCATGAGTCAATCTCATTGGGCTGGTAAACGTGTGACCGTCACTGGCGGCGCTGGCTTCCTCGGTCAACATATCGTCAAGAGATTGACCGACGCCGGGGCGACCGTCTTCGTGCCTCGTCAAAAAGATTACAATCTCACAGCACTCGACTCCTGCCTTCGCTGCCTCCTAGAACACCCTTGCGACATCCTGTTCCACGCCGCTGCTTATTATGGCGGAATCGGGATCAATGTCTCCGAACCAGCTTATCTTTATTACCGTAACCTGATGATGGGTGCAAACTTGATGGAAGCCGCCCGGCTTGTCAAGCTCTCCAAAATCATCAACATCGGCACCGCCTGCAGCTATCCCGGCTTTCTCGATGGAGACCTCAAAGAAGACGACCTCTGGGCCGGCCCTTGCCACCCAAGCGTAATCAACTATGGTCTGACCAAGAAAATGCTTGCCGTTCAAGCCACAGCTTACAAACGCCAGTTTGGCCTCGACTCCATCCACCTGATCCTCACAAATCTCTACGGCCCAGGTGATTCCTACAATCCGGAACGCTCCCACGTGGTGGCCGCTCTGGTCCGCAAGTGGGTCGAAGCTGACTTGGATAACAAGCCTGAAATTGAAGTCTGGGGCACCGGCAAACCCGTCCGCGAGTTCATCTATGTTGAAGACTGTGCAGACGCAATCGTTCTGGCAGCTGAGACTTATGAAGACTCTGCAACGCCTCTGAACATTGGTACAGGAATTGGCACCACGATCCGCGAACTGGTGGAAACCCTGAACGATGTGACCGGCTACAAGGGTCACTTGAACTGGAACGCCGACAAGCCAGACGGAACCATGCGGAAGGTGCTCGACGTGACCCGCATGAAGGCCGCTCTGGGCGGATGGTCTCCTCCAACAAGCCTGCGGAAAGGCTTGGAACAGACTGTGAGTTGGTACCGTACCAATAAGGTGGAGGCCGACACGAAATGGTGACACAATCGACACGCAGACTGGCGACCCTGGCACGGAAGCTGGCCCGGACATCGGGCGGTCAATCAGCTCGTATCGATTCTGCTC
>CAMBZY010000495.1 GCA_945872325.1 Candidatus Kuenenia stuttgartensis
TTGAA
This sequence comes from Candidatus Kuenenia stuttgartensis, assembly GCA_945872325.1. Classification (GTDB taxonomy): domain Bacteria; phylum Planctomycetota; class Planctomycetia; order Isosphaerales; family Isosphaeraceae; genus QWQI01. The sequence continues at coordinate 6 of CAMBZY010000495.1, forward strand.
TCACAATGACGTGCTCTCGGTTGGCCGGTGTGGGTTCCTGATCCAGCGGGACGATGCTACATACGCCCGCCAATCGACGGAAATTCAACGTAACCATTTTAATTACAATGATTTACAAACGTCTTCAAAACCTTCGGAAGAGACCGACCTTGTTCTGGCCAGACTGCTTTTAACAATCCAGGATCGTCATGACAAGGCCATGGAGCATCAGACAGAATCACAAGTCGCTTTAATACAAATACTTAGACAGGTTCAAAGCGAGCAGTCGCAGATCATGGATTCGCACCTTCAGAAAATTCAGGAGATGGGTCAGGAGATCACCCATTTGAAGTCCCGGATGAGCCATCTTACTTCACCTGAAGTGATTTCTGTTAAAGCACTTGAAGATCGTTCTAAAGGGGCTGGACCGACTGTTTTGAAACGCATCGCACAGGCGGATCTTCCGATTCCAGAGGCACTTGAATTAGAACCGGCTCAAGAGCTTATGCAAGAAGCATCTCCAGTGGATTCCACCACATGGCTGATTGATCGGGTCGCCAGGCCTGATCAAGATTCGTCAGGTCCTTTGAGAGATCTGATTCGCCGTCTCAGGGGTCGATAACGACCGGAATCGGGTGATTCGCAAAATCTGTTTATGCCGCCTGTAAGGCTCGTAGCGGCGACTTTGCAATTCGAGGACCAGATTTACTCAAGACTCATTGAAAGTCTCCACACGGGGCATCCAGACGCCTTTAAACGGGTACTGGTCGAGTCAGCGAGATCCAATAACAGATTTGGGGATTTGTCAGCAGTCAACTTATTTGATCGGAGAGACCTGCTATGATTTTCTGTCTTCGTGGCGTACATATATGCGTCTAAAAACCTACAGATTAGTGATTTACCGTATTTTTACCGATTGCTTTTTCAGGAAAAATTACGTGAGATTCGAGTGAAATCCGGGCGAGTTACCGTGAAACCGGACATAGTTGGGGCCAGGTTTGAGTGCGAGTGGATCGTTTCGGAAATGAATGCACGTGAAACCGGACATAGTTCCAGGTGGTTTGGCAAACGTCCAGGCTGGAGTTACCGTGAAACCGGACATAGTTGAGGGTTTGAAACTGATTTTGGATCGATTCAGCCCGCCTCAGTCGACGACGATCAAACTACCGTGAAACCGGACATAGTTGGGCCATGACTCCCGAAATCGGGTCGGACTTGTTTCCAGGAAACTATGAACAATTTGAGGTGGTAGTCTAATTTCTTTACAGAAAACAATCGCAGTAGTCTAAAATGTTAACGTGATACCGGACATAGTTGGCGAGGCACTGTTCTAATTTCTTTACTGGCATACCGGACATAGTTGGGGTCACTTTACCGTGAAACCGGACATAGGTGTACCGTGAAACCGGACATAGGTGGTTTCGTAAGTCTTTGCTGTATAACGGATCCTCTCGCGGGCGCGTGCGATATGTTTTATGTTTTAAGAGATGTTTAAGAACAACAACAAGACATAACTGCGTGCGTACGCGTATGCTCGTGTGCGTGTGTTAATCACTTTGTGCCGGTATGTTGTTGTTGTTGATGATTCCTGCCATAATCAGAAATCAGGGAGCCAAAACCGGACCGGGACAAAGCCAGAATCCGAAGCAAAGAGATTCCAGTCAGGGGCTTTTTTTGAGAATTCAGATTGAGACTCGAACGGAAAGTTCTTGGAAAAGTGATGGGACGACTCGAAGACCAGGACGAACTTTGGAGACCTGAGCCTGAAAACTCAGATCCGAGCCAGTCCCCAAAAACCGAAGAGCCTCAAAAAAGCCAGGACGTGGATCCAAACTCGTTCAAGGATGAGCTGAATCTGGCTGAATTTCCTATCGCAGCTCTCACCGATCGCGTTCCCGATGGCCAGAATACGCTCGTTTTTGAAGACCATCTGGAACAGCGCGACGGCCCTCCAATTGTTCGTCGCCTGTCGATCTCAGGGCATGGTAAACTCGGTCTACCAGCGGCTTTGGATGATCAGGTGATCGTTGGTTTGATCCAATTGACGAAACGCCAGAATAATTTCACGAATGCCAGAGTGTATTTTAGCCGTTATGAATTGATTGAACTCTTGGGATGGCCTCAGGATGGACACAGTTATCGCAGAATCGAAGAAGCACTTAACCGCTGGGTCGGTGTGGTGCTTTCGTATGAAAATGCGTGGTGGGATAACGATGAAAAGTCGTGGGTTGACGAAACTTTTCACATCATCGACAACGTCACACTTTATAACCGTGAAAAGGCCATGAACAAGCCTTCATCTGCCAAAGGCAAGAGGCCCAAGCCGATGTCGAGCTTTCGCTGGAATGAAGTGATGTTTCGAAGCTTTCAATCAGGCAATTTAAAACAATTGGATCTCGAATTTTATCTTGGCCTCCGATTACCGACTTCCAAACGGCTTTACAGGTTTCTCGACAAGCGGTTTTATCATAGGGAACGTGTCGATTTTGACCTGAGAACTCTGGCCTGTGAACATGTCGGAATGAGTCGCGAATATGCCCCAACGGAATTGAAACGGAGATTGCGACCAGCACTTGACGAACTCGAAAGAAATGGTTTCCTGGAGCCATTACACGACAACGAACGTTATGTGAACGTGGAAAAAGGCCGATGGCGCATTCTCTTTGTCAGGGGCCACAAACGCCGTGCTGAAGAGGATGCGGCCAAAGAGACGAACACGGTGGAAGCTTTGCACGTGGAACTGACATCAAGAGGCGTGCATCATCAGGTGGCGTCAGATCTTGTGTCAAAACACCCGTTGGATCGTGTCCGAGCGAAAATTGAAGTTTTTGACTGGCTTGTCGGACACTCTGACCAGCATGTTGCGCGTAATCCGGCGGGTTATCTTGTGGCCTCAATCCGCGATGATTATACGTTGCCGGATGATTATATTCCCAAGCTGAAAAAAGCGCGTAAACCGCAGGCTGAAGATAAATCAAAAACCACACCAGTTGCCGATACGACAGAGCTGAAAACCAGCGAGAATACAATACCAGGCGGGTTACAACCGGCTCGAAAAAAGCCTGGAAAACACGACTTGCTGGCTGACCCTGAAGTTGAAAAACGGCTGATAATTCAATGGGAAGCCTTATCTGAGTCGATGCGCGAAGAGATTGCCGAAGAGGTTAATCAAAGGCATGGTGGGCTATTGCGATGGCCTGCCCTGATGCTGCCGCTGTATCTCGAACGATTGCATGAGCGGTTTGGGTTTGATTCACCCGTAGCTGAAAATGCAGAACCACAATCTTAAAAAACATTCTCAGGAAGACCATGACAAAGAT
>CAMBZY010000496.1 GCA_945872325.1 Candidatus Kuenenia stuttgartensis
AAGCTTGGTAATTTCGTCAATCACTCTCGGGTGTTTGAACGTCTCTTTGTCCATCTTGTGGCAATTCGGGCACCACGGGCCAGTGAACTGGAGCCAGACGGGACGTTTGCTGGTGACCGCAGATTTTAAGGCTTCGCCGTAATCCTGAAGCCAATTCAAAGTGCGTTCAACCGGCTTATTTTCTTCAGCGGAATGGGCTGGTGAGTGCGAAATACAGAGCAATCCCAACATCAGTATGGGGATGCGTGGTGTCAAAAACGATGATGGGTGATTCGCACTCTGGCGCATAGATCGGCGTCTCCAAACCGTCGGGGGTCACGAATACGTCCATGTGGCCGTCATCGCTCGCGTCTGACTGTCCGTGAAGTCCGACCATTTTTTCTGCAAAAATAGCCGCGCTGACCTTAGCGCGTTAGGACCGAGAGCGCCATCCTTAGATGCTAAGAACTTTAATCGGCCTTTCCATGACCCAATCACCCAATCAATTTTGACACAGATCAGCCCAAGCCTTGGCTTAATCCAAACGAAACGACTAAATTACCTATTTTTACGGGAATTGAAATCTTGACTACGGGATGTTTTATCCCAATGGCCGTGGCGTTTTACTTCTCGGTTCGCCCATGATCATCGAAAAAATCATGGCATCGCGAGCGGCCTGTGGCTGCCTGAGTCGGGTAATTAAGTCATTCATGGGCGAAGGTTTAGAGACCGACTGAAGTGGGCTCCCGAACTTCGGAGTATTTAACGCATGGTCCAGATGCACTTCGGCAAAGTGTTCTGGAACGAGATGCGCCAGATTGGCTTGCGGAGGTGGTGCTGTGCTCTGGCCTTGAGCGAAGTCAGGAAAAACCTGGCGGGCTTTTGACTCAGCCGACTCCACAAACCTCGACTTCGATTCCGCTTCATATTGAGCCTTCGCTTTAGCCTCAGCACGAGCTTTGGCTTTCGCTTGCAAATCGGCCTTCAAAACGGCAAGGACCTGATTCTGGGTCGGTGGGGCAGGTTTTGAGGCTCGGCCCTGCGGTTCAAAAACCAGGTCATCCCAGTCCACCTTCGAGGGCCTCTGCTCAGAAGGCATTGAATCAGAATCCAAGTTGTTCCTGGAATTCATCCCCTGGGACCGGGGCGGTGTGAAAATTGGCGAAGATGTCTTCGAAGCCACTGCACTCTGACCCCGATTAAAAACGGCTGAGATTACCCAGACAATCACAAACGCAAAAGGGGCAAGATTTTTGATGATATCGTCAATGTCCATCGCTCACCCCTTTTTCTACGAAACCGTTAAGACTGTTTAAGTTTACGTCAATCACAAAATTCAGGGTTGACCGCTGGCAGGTGTTCTGGCCTGGCTTGGGCCACCCCCACCGGCAATGGCAGCACGCATCTCTGTATCAGCCTGGAGGTTACGAAGGTTGTAAAAATCCATGATCCCAATCTTGCCACTGCGAAGGGCATCGGCAATGGCCATGGGGATCTGACTTTCAGCCTCGACCAGTTTCGCCCGATTCTGCTGAACCAGAGCGACCATTTCCTGCTCCTGAGCGACAGCAAAAGCGCGTCGTTCTTCGGCTTTGGCACGAGCCACACGCATGTCGGCTTCGGCCTGACTGGCTTGAAGGTTTGCTCCGATATTGTCACCGACATCGATATCGGCGATGTCAATCGAAAGAATCTCAAACGCAGTCCCAGCATCGAGGCCTTTTTCAAGCACTCGTTTCGAGATCAGGTCGGGATTCTCCAGCACGTTCTTATGCGAATCGGCGGAACCAATGGTGGTCACGATGCCTTCACCAACCCGGGCGATGATGGTTTCTTCTGTAGCACCACCCACCAGTCGGTCGATATTCGTACGTACTGTAACACGTGCCTTGGCTTTGAGTTGGATACCATCTTTAGCCACGGCGTCGACCGTCTGGCGGCCCTTGGCGGGATCCGGGCAGTCGATCACTTTGGGATTCACGCTGGTCTGAATCGCTTCAAGCACGTTTCGGCCGGCCAGGTCGATGGCTGCGGCTCTCTTATACGATAGTGGGATATCGGCCCGGTTCGCGGCGATCAGGGCTCGCACAACGTTGGGCACATTTCCGCCGGCCAGATAATGGGCTTCAAGGGCACGTGTGGTGATGCCTTCCTTATCAGTAAGGCCCGCCTGAACCGCCATGATTTTTGATCTGACGATGATGTTTGGATTCACCCGTCGGAAGGTCATCCCGATCAGGTCAGTCAATCGGACACTGGCGCCGGTCATGACCGACTGAACGTAAAGGTTAAAATATTTGATCAGGAAGACGAACAGGAAAAGGGCGATAAAGCCAATAGCGACAATGAGAAAGATCACCACAACCGTCCAGGTGGAGGCATCGTTGGCGGGTGCCTGAGCCAGAATTGCAGGGGTGTCCAGCGGTATGAAAGCAGCCATTTTATGAAATCGCCTTAGATTGTGAGCTTGGAAAGTAATATCTGTGTCGGTAGTGGCACGTGCGTTTGATCAGAGATCATTCGTATCACCCTGTTGACCTTATCTTAATCAGGTGAGGGGTTTGATCACAACTGATTCCGAAAAAACGGCCAGGAATTTTTGCAATGAGAATTTGATATGGTTCGAAACTTTTTCTAGTCACAGGTGTTCAATATCATGGATCATCGAGAGAAATCCAGAGAAACTTCAAACACGTCCCCCATGATTGCACCGAGGCCTGTCAAAATGCTCATTTCTCATTGGCCTGTAAAGCTTTCAGTCTTTTTGATGATGGCCGTCGTTCCGGTAATCGCACAGCAGGAGCCTGCCAAAAAGGCGGCTGAAACTGCAAAAGAAAAGGTTAAGGCGAAGGCGGCTGGCAAGGCCAAGGCTAAAGGGCCTGATGCCAAAGCGTTTCAGAAGATCGTTGTGGATCTGGATACCAATCAAGATGAGACGCTGCAGCGTTCTGAAGTTCCAGAATCCGCCCGCAAGGAATTTGACAGCCTTCTGAAACTGATGGATGAAAATGGTGACAAAGCTCTAAGTAGAGGCGAGTTGCAGGCATCAGGCGCAAAGCTCCAGAAAATTTTTGCTGCTAATGCTCCCTCAGGTCAGCCGTCGGAATCAGGCCCGATGATGAATGCGGAGCGGCTCAAACGGCTCGATAAAAATGGCGATGGATTTATCAGCAAGGACGAATTTCCGAACGGACCTCCACCGTTTTTTGATCGGTTTGACCTGAATAAAGATGGCAAGATTGGTCCTGTTGAGCTTCAGGCCATGGTCTCGACGAAGCCCATTTCCGCAAACGCTGGGCCTGGGAATGATCCGGAGAGTC
>CAMBZY010000497.1 GCA_945872325.1 Candidatus Kuenenia stuttgartensis
ACCGGCAGGATTCAATCCATCGTTAAAGATCAAATGATTGAGTGGACAATTCCAGGCCATTCGAAGCCTGTGGAATGGCCATTAGACATGGCTTCAGCCTGGGCTTTACACCCGTCGGTGACTGTTGCCTTGTTTGAAGACTTTGAAAAATCTGACTTTCCAGGGGCGGTTCTGATCAATTCGGCGGGTTCACCGGCTGGTGATCGCGTGATTCAAGCCAATCAGGGGTTGAAATTCCATGTCGCGGATCCGAGTGAGTTCAATTCTGGGCCAAGGTTGATTCAACTCGCCGTTTTTGATTCCGGGACAGGTGGCTCAATGAAATTAAAACTCAATGGGAGTGGAGCTGGATCGGAACAAGTGAGTCAGTCTCTGGAATTGAAGTCCTCAGTGGACCCTTCGCAATGGAGTGTTGAGGTTGCAGGCGACACTCGGTTTGCGATGACGCCTTTGCCTCGCAAAAACGGTTGGCACTGGTTGAGCATTTCGATTGCATCTGATCGGACTCGAATTTGCCTTGATGAATTGGTCCTGGCGGAATCTCGAACTGCCTGGTTTAAAAACCAGACCATTGAAGGTTTGGAGATCAGTGCGGCACCGGATTCAAAACTCTTGATCGACGCAATTGGAATTTATCAGTACGACACCATTTCAGGGCCAGTTCAAAGGCCACTCGCAGAGAATCTGATTCAATTGAATGGTGGACATGAGACGTTGGGCAATTCGAATCTTAAAGAGATACCCACTCGATTGATTCGGGCCATTTTACCAAAACAGATGCAAAATGCTGGACGATGGGTACAAGGGCCAGTGGTGCGACTGACATTTCAAAGCCTCGGTGAGAACCCTTGGAAGCCTGATACAGACCGCGATTATTTAAGGCAGCTTGGGCTTCTGAATCCTCCTGAGAAGGGATTTGATTGTGTGGAGGGTTCGCTGGTGGAAATGGATGAAAAGCGACTGACGCTTGCATTATCACAAGGCGGGACCATTTCGGTAGAGCGTAATCAATGTTTCAAGATTGAGCCACTGGTTGCATCAGGCTTAAAACTGCTGGAGGCCCGCCCGCACCACCTTGGCGATGAGCTTGATTTGAAAGTCATTCCGCCCGAGCCAGAAGGTGGGAATTTAAAGATTGAGTTCAATCTTGTCGCTGAAGAATCGAAATATCAAACGGAATTGGTGGTGGATGTATTGCAGGTATTAGGGGCGAATATTGCGCCTTTTGTGGAGTCCATCAAACGTGGGGAATTGGTCACAGAGGTTTGGCTGAATGGGACGAATCTGGGGACTTTGAATAGTAAGATCGAAGGCCGGAATGAAAGTCCTGAGCGGCTCCGATTTCCGATTGGTAAAAATGTCATGCAGACAGGGGCAAATCAGCTTGAATTTCGCCAGAAAGGGCAAAAGAATGACCCGAATTATCTTGACGATTTAAGTGTCATGGGGGTTAGACTTTACCGGGTCGATTGAGGTGGAGCCATTTTTTTTCTACATAATCCTTCTAAATCAGGCTTCGGCCAAAGGTGTGATCAGTTCCGGGTCGTCTACCAAAGGGCTATTCACCCGGGTACTGACGGGCCAGGCTTTGAGAAAATCGTCAGGCACAGGGTTGAATAATGAATACAAGGGCCATGTGTCGGCAGAGGATGTATAAAGCCATTTCTGGATATTCTCAGGCTCAATGATCACTGGCATCCGTTCATGGAGCATTTCCAAAAATGCGTTGGCATGGGTGGTCAGAATGGTGCAGGTTTCCAGAGGGCCTGTGCCATCTTTATCCCACGATTCCCATAATCCAGCCAGAGCAAATGGTTTCCTGTCAGGCCTGTGGATCCACCAGGGGATTTTCTTGCCAGTGTCGGAAGCCTTTCGCCACTCATAAAAACCATCGACGGGTATAATGCAACGCCGATATTTGAATGCTGCTCGAAACGAAGGCTTTTCATTTACGGTTTCACTGCGTGCGTTGATAAGTTTCGGGCCAATTGTGATATCTTTCGCCCAAAACGGAACCAGCCCCCATTGAAAGAGGGCCGGTACGGGATTGAGGCTGTTCATATCGGATCGAAATGCAAGAACAGGCTGAGTTGGGGCGATATTGAAACGCCAAGGCAATTCGCCTGGCATGGTTTCTGGTGCGAAGTTAATTAAATCTCGCAGATCAGAGACTTGAGAGGCGAGAGTAAATCGGCCACACATGGACATTTTTCTCCCAAATGCAACCGATTCAATTTTCCATTGGACCCAAAATGCTGCGGACTCTTTCGAATCAACCGCCCAGAACTGGCAGAACGTAAGGCCCCTTGGGGATCACGGCCACTGTGGAATCAGGCCCATATTCGGCGATACTTGCAGTCAGGGCGGATTCGACCGAAGTCGCAGATTCCACAAAAAGACTGTTGACGATGTCTGGGTGGAGACCATCGGTCACGAACTTCACTTTCACCTTCCGGCGCACCTTGGCTAATTCTTCCAGCTGCCACTGATCCATGACAAAATAATCGTTCCCGAGAATTCGGGTCATGAATTGGTCAAGATCGACATTCTCTTTAAAGAGGGATTGAAATTCAGGGCTCCCGATACCTTCTTTCAGGCCAGCGGCAATGATGATTGTGCCGCCCTGTTTGACAATCGGAAGTGCGCCCGTAAGTCCTTTGACAGCTTGATAAAACGTGGTGTCAAGTGGATAGCCAGCCGAGCTGGTCACGACAATATCCACCTCGTTTTTGACACCGACTTTGACGATCTTTTCCACGAACCTGACACCTTCGTGGAAGGCCTCGATCATGTCGCCTGCATGCACGGAAGTGATTTGACGGCTGGAATTGATGGTCACGTTGACGATGAAATCGCAGCCTGCCAATAATGCAATCTTGGTATTTTCTTCGTGAACAGGGTTGCCTTCGAGGAAACCACAGTCGGCTTTAGGATGTTCCAGAAGGCTTGGTCCGTGCCAGACCTTGACGGTTTCGAGTGCAGCCAGGCCGGGGCAGATCAATTTACGTCCACCTGAATATCCAGCCATCAGGTGCGGTTCGATCAGGCCAACGGTGATTTTCAGGTCGGCCTGAACGTATCGCTTGTCAATCCATGCAGGAATTCCACGATCGGTGGTGCCGAGATAAGCGTGCTCTTCGAGTCGAGTTCCGTAGTGATCTTCAATCCGGTAATTTGCAACAATTTCCGAACCAAGCATTTCCAGGCGTTCAGCCTCGGTTGAAGGCCTATGCATTCCAGTGGCCACAAGAAAGAAAATTTCGTTACGAGCGATACCGGCCGATTCGAGGATCGGC
>CAMBZY010000498.1 GCA_945872325.1 Candidatus Kuenenia stuttgartensis
CTTTATGATCCGTTTGATCCCGACGGAATCGATTATGGGAATCTTGGTACGGTTCAGTCTGAGGATCAGGCGAGTCGTCAGGAAATTTTTATCCGTCAATTTGAAGAGGCGACTCGTCGGGCCAATTTCCAGAAGGTGGAATTCGATACTGTTGAGCATGCTGTTCGGACCAAAAACGATCAGCGCCTACAGTACGAGCCAAATTTTCAGGTATTTGAAGAGATTCGGGTCTATGGCTGCGGCCAATGCTTGGTGGAACGCCCTAAACGATCATGGCGCAAGGGCTTTCAGTTCGAGATGAAGCAGCACTCTGGCTGGCATTGGCTGATTGTGATGGTGAAATTTCGGGAAGGGCTTGAGCTTGGACCATTGATCCGGGCGAACCGGATTTACCTCCGCCTTTTCAAGGATGTGGCATTTCGCGAGCTGGAGATGCATCTGCCAGAGCAGGCCACACGGCTGAAAATGCCTTTGATGGACCGGTTCAAGATCGCATCACCCGTTTTTCTTGGAGTCCCAACGGTCGTTATGAAAATCGCGATGGCTGCATCGTGGCTCAATCCGCTCGTACTGGGCGCGGTTCTGACGGGTTCTGTCTCGACAGGCTGGAAGTCGTTTGCAGGATTTCGCAATGCGAAGCTAAAGCACACCCACCAAATGATTTCAAACCTTTTCTATCTCACACTTGCGAACAATCGGCAATGTGTCACCCGAGTCATGGAAATGGCTTGCGAGCAGGAGTCACTTGAAAGCCTTCTGGCTTTGCGAATCTTGTGGGAAGCGTCCTGTCAGGGCGAACGGTTGGACGCCGAGATGCTTGATCAGAGGGTCGAGCAGTTTCTTCGTAACAACGGAGATCTGGACGTGGACTTTCAGAATCTGGATGCGATTGACAAACTCCAGAGACTTGGGCTGCTGAAGCGCGACGGAGTCTATCTTGAAGTCCTGCCTCTAGAAGAATGTCTGGAGATCATGCGGGCAAAATGGCATCAGCTCATGCCCTAAAATGCGTTTGGTTTTTGCCTTGAATTATCCACCCACAAACTTCGAAAATGGTCGAGTGAATCGGTGATACTGAACGTCTTGAACTGGTTGTGTCTTGATCAATTGCCTACAATCATGTTGTAATAGTTGTTCCCGCCCTTGTTGAACGACTGATCCATCGCCCCCGGGCCACTCTTTGAATGATCGAACATGGCCAAATCACCTAAAACAGCCGTTCCCAACGAATCCAACACAGCACCCGAGCTTGTTCCAACTCCTGCTGTACAAAGACAATCGGTAGCACGAGGTGTCTACCGCTTTCTGGCATCTTTGAAACTGGCTGTTTTCAGCCTTACGTCGCTTTCTGCACTTCTGGCATACGCGACTTTTTTTGAGTCGTGGTATGGCACAGAAGCTGCCAGGGCATACGTTTACAGAAGCCCGATCTTTTACATTGTAAACTGCCTCCTGTTTACAAATATTTTCTGTGCAGCCAGCATTCGTTACCCCTGGAAGAAGACTCAGATTGGCTTCGTAATCACGCACCTGGGGCTTTTGACTTTGATCGTCGGATCGTTCATCAGCCAGAAGTTTACCGACGACGGCCAGGTGGGACTCTCCGAAGGCGAATCTTCACGTCAATTGATCCGCACCCAGCAGCCTGTGATTCGTGTGCGTGTTCCTGAGAAGTCTGATGCAGGTGAGACCGTTGCCCTTCAGGAATACGAGCTTGATATCAAGCCTGGCGTATTTCCATGGAAGCCGGGCCGCTCTGAAAAAGTGACTCGGCCCAACGATCCGTTCCAGTTCGAAGTCGTTGGATTCCTGCCCGAAGCCCAGCCCAAGTTTGCTCACGAATCCATTGCTGATGGACTTCCGATGATTGACGCTCACCTTTTGATCAACGCGCCCAACCAAATTGAAGCTCAGGACATTCTGAGCGACAGCGTGGGCCGATGGCTAAAGGCAGATGCCCGATTCGGCAGAGTCGCACAAAACGCTGGCCCAGCGACGATCGCCTTTCAATACATTTCCAAAGACGATTCCGAAGTGGCCGAGAAAGTCGCTGACTTCCTCAATCCTCCCAAAATCACAACTCCTGATGGTACAGCACGCCTGCATTATCAGGACAAATCAGGCAAGAAACGAACGTTTGACTGGGTAGTGGACGGCAAGCCGCGCAAGGAGACATTGCCGGACAGTGATTTGACCGTCGAGTTTCTTCCCAGTAAAGAAGGCGAAATCGTTCTGAAAATGCCGACCCGCCTGAGCGAGAACGGTGGCCCCGGTGGCAACGACATTCTGTTTAACGCCACTGGAGAGGCTGAGATCGGGATCGTCAGGTTCAAAATTTCCAAAGCCGACGGCCCTGGTTCTGACCATTATGGATGGCCCGACCTGGTGCAGGCTCCGTCATTGGTTCCAGGCGATGCCTCAAAAGGCGCAACTCAACTGGCCAGAGTGTCTTACCTAAGGCCACGTGCTCCGGGATCGTTCGGATATGTGGAAGTGTTGGGCACAGGTGATGGCAAACTCTATTACCGTGTGTTTGGTCGTGAAGGTTTCCGCAAAGCCGCCGAGCTGAAAAAAGGCGAGACGATTGAGGCGTTCAGTGGTGGTGGAGGTATGGCTGGAAAACTTCGCGTGGACGACTTCCTGCCTAGCGGTTCAGAAAAGCTGATCTACGTCCCTGCCAATTTGCCTGTCGGTCAAAAAGGCAACGGCCTGCCTGCCATCCAGTGCAAGATGACGGTCGCCGGAACGACCAAAGACTTCTGGGTGCGTCGTTCGCCTGACCTGAAGCCACTTTACCAGCCAGTTCGCCTGGGTACGGACCTTTACGAGGTAGCCTATGATGTGGACCGGATGGATTTGGACTTTGAGATCAAGCTGGTGAACTTCGAAGCAGGGGTCGATCCTGGCACAGAACAGGCATCGAGCTTTGAGAGCCAGATTGAGCTGACCGACTCGAAAGAGAAAGTACAGAGCAAGCCGATCACAATCTCGATGAACAATCCACTGATCTGGCGAGGCTATACGTTTTACCAGTCGAACTACATCCCGGCGACAGATGAGTCAGGCCGGAGAACTGGCGACTTTATCTCGGTTTTTCAGGTCCGGCATGACCGCGTCTGGGGAATCACGTACATGGGAAGCCTGATCATTGTGATCGGTATTTTCCTTCAGTTCTACATGAGAAGCGGCGCATTCAAGGGCCGTTCCACGAAGTCAGAAGTTTCCAAATCCGCTGGTCAGGGCAGTTCAAAACGACCTCGAGTGGAGCCCACATTATGATGACA
>CAMBZY010000499.1 GCA_945872325.1 Candidatus Kuenenia stuttgartensis
AAACCTCTAAAACCATGAAAGTGCTGCTTGGAATGGAACTTGATGAATGACATTCCATTCAGTGTCTTGCTCCAGTGAACAAGAACCAAGAGATTTCATTGTGTTTCCAGAGTTCACACGCGCCCATATCGCGACCATCTCACAGCCAGTGATTGTAAATCTGGTGCTGTTCCCGTTCTCTCCGATTCATCGGCAAAAAAGCTTTGTTCCACCGAACGGATTGCATCTTTCAATTCGCTTCGCAATGTCTCGTTCAGGCCCGGTTCAGTTTCAAGACCTCGCAAAAGCCCCAATACCGCAAATGGTTCTGTGGGCAGTTCCTGATGAATCGCCACCGACTTCCGTCCCAAAGATTTGATCAGTCTTGGTATCGCAATTCCTGCAAGAATCAGTCCTCCAAATCCACCTGCAATGGCTAGATATTGACCTGTTCGATCCACCTTGCCATATCTTGCAATTAAAGGAGTCACTGAATCAGCGGTTGCAAGATCAGCATCGACATATTTCTGATATGTGATCTTTGCATTATCCACTTTCACTTTGGGAAATGTCATTTGAGCTGGTAAAGCAATTAACCCTTCTACAGCTTTTAATGTCACCATTGCCGTTCGTTCGGAAATGATTCCTGCTGCACTCGAATCTTCATCAAATCGCGAAACTGCCAGGCCTTGATCCTCAATCTTTTCCACTTTGAAGTCTGGAATCGCGTCCAGATTTACCAAATCGGCCACTGGAGGCATCAACCCATGTCCTGTGGACTTGATTTCCAGAATCAGCTTCCCATCTGCCGATTGCCGCTCATCGAGAATCTGTGTGATTTGAAGATTTCGAAACGGACGTGAAGGAGGTTTCCCAGAATTACAATTCACCGCAACTGTTGCTGATTCCACAGGTAAAATCACATATCCTGATGTGTCCATGAAATCAAGATCAAGCTTCATCGAAGGAATTCGATCGACTTTCGAACCCTTGGCCTTTAATAAGAGATAGGCATACGGAGTGGCTCGCCAGCCAGTTTCAGGCAGGGGATTGCTGGTGACTTTTTCGGTTTCAAATGTCACAGAAATCACTTCAAAATGCTCCTGAAGAGCTTTTGTTGCGGCCTCTTGAAATTTATCGCGATAATTCTCCAACGGGCGACCATAATTGTAATAAAAGTTATTACTGTTGCCCTGATTTTGAAGATATCGCCCAAAGCCACCACTTTCTCTCTCAATTTCCCTGGTATGGCGTATTTGAACGTAAACCCCAAACGGTTGTGATGGATCAATCGTGGTCGAGCCGTCCACCAGTGCTTCAAGTTGTATTTCCCGATTCAGATCTTTGTAATAGTCGTAAACCTTGCGAGCTTCATAGGCCTGAGGCGCGTCTCCGACGATTTCAAAACCCGCCTTGAGATAGCGAAACTTCACAGAGGGTGTCAACGCACTCATCCGTGAAAAAAGCTGGTTGGCAAACCGGTTCATGTGCGAGCCAGATGCCGCCCCTGGAAGTGTTTTCAAGGCTTCACGAATCAAGGCAGGCTGACCCGCCTCCGCCACAGTGGTTTCATTAATCTGTGCCGGTTCGCATGCACCCAGGCCTGCATAAAACCACTGGTCAAATACGTCGTTGGTCTGCCTGTCCGCAGGCAAGTTGTTGACCACCGACGTATATTGAAGTGCAGCTTCCGCAAAAAGTGACAACGCCTTACGACGGATCGGCATGAAGTTGGGCGAAAGGGCTATCTCCTGCTGAAAGTTGTTCTCGTCGTGCATCAAAGCCGCCTTTGCAGCGGTGACCGACCATTCATTCGGATATTTCCGACGTGCTTCGTCCACAACTTTCTGGGCAGTCGCATAGCCTCGCAACACCTCTTCACGAATATCTTTCTCGCGACGCTTGGTTTTGGCTTGATCCTGAACAGCCGGCTTGCGCCAAAGTCCTGCCAGATTCAGCCTCATCTGCTGGGCAAGTCGGGCAATCGTTTCGGGCTTAAGATTTTCCATCGGTCCAAAAACGGCCGTAATCGCTTCCGTACGATAAACTTCCGCTGTGCTGTGGCATGTTGTAAAAGCTTTGGCTATCAGGGATTCATCGACAGGCCGGATCGGGAGCTTCTTGAGCCTGACCAGCCAACCGCCAAGCTCTTGAAGGTTGCGTTCCTGCTTGGAACGTGTCAGCGGAATACTTTCGGCCTTTTGCTCGAATCCAAACATAAAGATATATGGATTTCTCTGATTCTTCGCCTGATTCATGTCGTGGTTCGTGGTCCAGACCTTCAGAAATTCCTGAGCCAGTTCACGGCCCATTTCAGGCTCCGTCTTGGCCACTTCCTCAATATGAGGGAAAGCCTCACTATCTCCACCAATCTTTAAGTATAACTCTGCCAGTGCTTTGTGAATATTCGGCTTCATTCCTGGGTCGACCCGTTCCAGCCAGCCAGCGAGTGGGGCCAGTCGCACCATCTCGCGTGCAGGAACCGCCTGAGGCATATTCGGAACGAATTGTTGGTTGACCTGTGCTTCATCGTCAGAACTGTAAAACACGTTGCCGTACATATCTCTTTGGATACGGGGACCGCTGGAGCGGTCGAACTGCTTGGTTATTTTGACCTCAGCCAGCCACGAGGCTGCTAAAGTGGTCAGGCTTTCACTCCATTGGTCGGCCCGTTCAGGGGCGATTGAGAGGAGGGCGTCGATGGCCGTTTTCAGCATTTCCAAGTTCCGCAGACGCGGTTCGCTGGCCCGAATATTCGTCTGGAGATTCGTTGAAGCCGATTCGCCAAGGCTCGTTAAAAGTGCCACTCCGCGTTCAGGCCGACCTTTGAATGAATCCTCAAACCACTTCCTGGCCAATGCTTTATCAACTTTCGGAACCAAGGCAATCGCCTGTTTTGTAGCCTCTTCCCGGGCCTGACTTTGCTCAGCCGTTTTTACTTCCAAGGCCATCAATGCCTGCAATGCAGACCACGCCTGATTCACCAGTTCCGGAGTACCAATCCGGTTATATTTAGCCAAAGCGTAACGGGCCAATAGATTTAAGACAACTGGATCTGACTTGGCCTCAGGGCTTTCAGGTAGTGGGAGGAATGGCCCTGCATCGGCGGCAAGGTTTGCGGAAGTCAGGATCAAAGCGGCATCGCGCCGGGATAGGACGGGCTTCGGATCTTTCTGATCCACAAGGATTTGGATCTGTCGGACCAAGTCTTCTGTGGCGTCCGTCTGGCGATCGACCAAGAGAACAAGTCGGGCCAATGGGTCTCGGTCCTCCGCTTCCACTGCCTGGGGACTGGCTTTGGT
>CAMBZY010000500.1 GCA_945872325.1 Candidatus Kuenenia stuttgartensis
GTCAACCGGGCGATCATCACCCAGCGGATCGAAGGCTATGAGGTTTCCGAAATTGCCGCAAATCTCAATCGCTCAAAGCGGACTGTTGAACGCGTACTACAAGAATTCCGCACACGACTTGCCAAAATGATTTGATGTTTGGGACGCACTCATGCGAACGACTGATTTGGTCACCCCTTCACATTCTGTTCATGAATTGATCGATCATTACATCGATCAATTCGAAATTGCCATGAATAGCGGCAAGTCGTTTTTATTCAATGACTTTCTGCCGCCCAAAGACCATCCTGATTTTGCAGGGATTGCGTGCGAACTCGTTCGTATCGACATCGAATATGGGTTCGTAAAGCATCAAATCAAGCCCCTGAGCTGGTATGAAACCAACCTTCCCGTATTGTTTGAAACGGAACAGCATCGCAAGGCCATTGAATTCGAGATCGACCGACTCTCGAAAATTTATCCCGATCATGTAGGGCCTGAAGAGTGTACGCTGACAGAGCTAACAGCTGACTCTGATTACGTTTCAGACTATCTTGAATACTCCGTGTTCGCCGAGGAATGCAATTCCACCGATCTCTCTGATGGCTCCAGCCTGGATGATTCAATCCTTGAAGCGGCAACACTTTATCAAAAGCTCCGAACCGATCCGCTTCAAGAAGGGCCAGTCGATCTCAAGTCGATCCTGAAAACCAATCGCTTGAAAGATCCCAGAGTCGATCTTTTTTGCCAAACCTGCCAAGCAAGCCCAAAGCTCGCCGACAAGCTCGCGGCTGCCACCTTAAACATGCCACAGGTCGGGGATCATTTCCTGGGCTTTCATCTCGAAAAAAGTCTTGGCAGAGGCTCGTTTGGGCAAGTTTTTCTAGCCAGACAAGGCGACCTTTCGAACCGCCACGTGGCTCTAAAAATCACAGCGGATGTGGGCGGAGAGGCAAAAAATCTGGCCCAGTTGCAGCACACCAACATCATTCCCGTCTATTCCGTTCACAGGTTCAACCAGCTTCGTGCCGTTTGTATGCCTTTTCTTGGTTCCGTGACACTCGCAGATCTCGTTCGCGAAGTCAAAGATAAGCCTCGCCCTCCAAGCACTTGGGCTGACTTGGTCAGCACCTCGGATGAATCCCACAGATCACTTTTTGTAACGACGATCACCAGTCGAAATTCCGAACTGAACAGTATCGATCCTGCTGTTCAGAAAGATCTTGGCAATAGTTTTTCAGACGAGGTCCTCCAGCTCCACGCTCCACTTTTTGTGAACTTGCGGACCGCTTTTGGCGCTGATTCGTTGAATGAAATCAACTTCGTTTCATCAATTCTCTGGATCGCCAAAAAGATCGCTGAAGGGTTGGCACATGCCCACGACCGAGGCATCGTTCATCGTGATTTAAAGCCGGCAAACGTCTTGTTCTCAAACGATGGGGAACCAATCCTCCTCGATTTCAACCTCTCAGCCGACCTGAAAGACCCTCTCCTAAGCCAGCTCGGTGGAACCCTTCCTTATATGGCCCCTGAGCAACTCTCAGGGCTTCAAAAGAAAAGCCTGGAAATCCATCCCGGATCAGATGTATATGCCATTGGTGTCATGCTTTATGAGATGTTGACAGGGCAACTTCCGTTCCCTTTGCGATCTGGCAGACTCAAACAGATCCTGCCGCTGATGATCGAAGATCGACTGAAACAGCCTGAATCACCGTCCCTCAAAAATCCCTTCGTCACACCAGCCACCAAAGCCATTATCGAGCGTTGCCTCTCGTCCGATCCTGCTCAGCGATATGCCAGAGCCCAGGACCTGGTGGACGATCTGGAATGCCAGCTTAAAGACTTACCTCTAAAGCATATCCCTGAACCTTCTGTCAGGGAGCGGTCCTCGAAATGGGTCAAACGGCACCCGCGATTGACCTCCTCAAGCGCACTCGTCACCGCATTTAGCGTGATCCTGATATCACTTTCTTCCCTCTATTTTTCCCGCGAACGAATCGTTCAAAAGGCCCATGCCAGCCTCGCAAGCCAGACCGTTCGTGAAAATTGGCCCAAAATTCTGGCCCAATTACTGAAGCAAAATCCATCGCCTGAGGAACGTGCTGAAGGATTGGAACTGTGCCGCAACACACTTCAGCCCTACCTAAATATTGCGGACGACAATGATTGGACTCACCAGCGTCTGATCAAAGACCTGCCTCAAATCGAGCACTCCAGCCTGACCCGCAGTATCTCAGAATTGCTCTTCCTGTGGTCAAAAACGGAGTTGGATCAGGCCAGCCTGATTCCCGATAATACCCAGAAGCAGGCTGGACTGAGTCATGCAAAATGGCTTTTGGATCTTAGCCTGAAAGGCTTTAAAGATCAGCCAGTGCCGCAGCCGGTTCAACGATTGCAGGCCCGGATTGAGAACATTCCAAACGGTGGGAAATCCGAAATCTCAGCTGCGACTGCTTCAGATCCAGAGCCTGCAAAGTCTGACCGGACTGGATTGGATACCAGAAATCAACTTCTTGAACTGGTCGATACTCAGGACGGGATCGACAATCAAAAAACGATCACAGTGCTTCAAAAAATAACGGATCAAGACAGCTCTGCGCCATACGCATGGTCTTTGCTGGGCGATGCTTATGCACGAAATGGCTTGATCACAAACGCTCGGGAAAGCTACAATCTCTCGCTGGCGTTGCAGAACGATCAGGTCTGGCCACGAGTCAATCGCGGAGTGCTTGCTCTGGAGCGTCGGGACTACGATTCGGCGATCACCGACTTCGCTGAAGTCACCAAACAACGCCCTGATCTTGCAACCGGATGGATCAATCTGGCTCTGGCACGTCTTGGCAAAGGCAACGCCGAGGAGGCTCTGGCTGATCTGGATCGAATCCCCCCGTTTTCGCAAGAGCCTGTGAGGGTTGGTTTTATACGCGCCCGATGTCTTGAAAAACTGGGCCGCTTGAAAGAGGCACTTGTTTTGCGAACGGCGACGTTAGAGAAAATTCCGACCGATGAACTCAGTTGGATCGCCCGCGGAACGGAACAACTTCCTGGCCGACCCGAGGCTGCGATCGCCGATTTTCAATCCGCTTTGAAGATCAATCCAGATTCCCTGGCGGCCCTTCAGAACATCGTGGCCGTTCAGTCGGAATATCTTGGACAGAATGGACTTGCGATTGAATCGCTCACGAGGCTCATCCAAAGTCATCCGCAATATGTGCCCGCTTTTGCCAGCCGAGGGATCCTTTTAGCTCGAACTGGAAATGACAAAGAAGCGTTGTCAGATGCCAGA
>CAMBZY010000501.1 GCA_945872325.1 Candidatus Kuenenia stuttgartensis
GGCGACTGAAAATCGCGGCCGTCGGGTCTTTCTGGCATCTCCTGAGAACAGTCTTTTGCTCATGAAGGCCACGGCCGCACTGCCCCACGGTGGAGGCAAGCGGCTCGACCCTTCAAGCCCGTACTATGCGACAATTCTGAGCTGGATACGTGCCGGTTTGCCTCATGCGGCGGCCGATGCTCCAAAGCCGGTCTCGGTCGCGATCGAGCCTCGTCAGTTAACACTTAAGCCCAAAGCTTCAAGCCAGTTACGAGTTCTGGCGACTTACAGCGACAAATCCGTAAAGGATGTGACGCATCTGGCCGCATTTTCATCGAGCGATTCGGTGATCGTCGGGGTGGATTCGGAAGGGCTGGCTACGGCTGGACCATTGCCGAGCGAAGTGGCGGTTTCGGCACGATTTGATAATATTTTCGCATCGTGCGAAGTCACTATCCCACTTCCTGGCAAGGTTACGGACGACTATTATCGCAAGCTGCCGCGTTATAACGAGGTGGATGAGCTGGTTTATGGGCGTCTGCAAAAGCTTGGGATCACAGTTTCAGGCCCGGCGGACGACTCGACATTTATGCGCCGGGCTTACCTGGATGTGATTGGCCGATTGCCGACCTCTGAGGAAGCACGTCTGTTTTTGGCAGACACCTGTACCGAAAAACGCGAAAATCTGGTGGACGCCTTGCTGGATCGGCCGGAATATGCCGACCACTGGGCCATGAAGTGGATTGATCTATTACGTCCAAATCCTTATCGGGTCGGGATTAAGGCGGTGATCAACCTCGATGCCTGGATTCGCGATCAGTTTCGCCAGAACCGTCCTTATGATGCGTTTGTGAACGACATTTTGACCGCCTCTGGCTCGACCTTTGACGTCTCTCCAGCGACATTTTTTCGGGATCGCCGCGAGCCGGAAGAGATCACTCCGGTGGTGAGCCAGCTGTTTTTGGGGATTCGTCTGGACTGTGCCAAGTGCCACCACCACCCGTTTGAGGTCTGGTCTCAGGAAGATTTTTACGGTCTGGCAGCCCACTTTGCAAAGATCGGGCGTAAGGGGACAGGACTTTCTCCGCCGATTTCCGGGAGCGAAGAAGTGGTCTTTCCCGGGAAGTCGGGTCGGGTGGAGCATCCGCGAACGGGAGTGACTGTTGAGGCCAAGCCTCTATTCCAATGGGCCAATGCATCGCCGGTCAATCCATCGTCTACGGCTCCTAAGCCATCTTCAGACAGGGATTTGCGAGAATCGCTGGCCAAGTGGGTGACGGCTCCTGAAAACCCCTATTTTGGGCAAGTGATTGCCAATCGGGTCTGGGCCGATTTGATGGGCCGGGGAATTGTCGAGCCGGTAGACGACATCCGGGCCACCAATCCTGCCTCGAACCCAGAGCTGATGATCTGGCTGGCCAAGGATTTCCGTTCCACAGGCCACAATTTGAAGCATTTGATGAGGCGGATCATGACGAGCTATGTCTACGGTCTGTCGAGCCAGCCTGAACCAAGAAATATCGGCGATACACGGCTTTTCTCGCGTCACTACCGGACCCGTCTCAGAGCTGAAACCCTGCTCGACGTGGTTTGCGACGTAACGGGAGTTCCTGAAAGTTTCAATGGAGCTGCCCCTGGAACGAGGGCGGCGGCTTTGTGGACGTTTCGGACTCCGAACGTTTTTCTCGATACATTTGGTCGACCTGACCCGAATCAGGATCCACCGTGTGAGCGACTCGGTGAAGGCACTGTGACACAAGCCCTTCACCTGATGAACGCTCCGAACCTTCAGGATAAAATTCAGAGCGATCAAGGGGCTGTGGCCAATTTGTCGAAGTCGGATCTTACGCCTGAAAAGATCATTGAAGAGCTTTACCTGACGTGCTTTACACGCAAGCCGAGTGCTGCCGAGCAGGCAGTTGCTCTGAAACTCTTTGCGGACCCCGAAACACGTAAGACCGGTACCAGGCCACGCAGGATCGCTGTAGAGGATCTGCTCTGGGCACTTCTGAACACAGCGGAATTCGTCTTCAAGAACTAATCATTCTGGAACTCCCGTCCCATCTTCTGACCTTCCGGAGGAATCGAGTCTCATGTCCATTCACTATAATTGCGAACGCATCGGACGCCGTGATTGCCTCAAGCTTGGTCTCTCTGCCGCTACGGGATTGGGATTTGCGGACCTCCTTCGATTGAGAGGACTTGCGTCGGAATCGGCCAAGGCCATTCCCACCAGTATCGCCAAGCCGAGGATGATGGCTGCCCAGCCCACTTCGTGCATCCTGATCTGGCTCGATGGAGGCCCGACCCACTACGAGACATTCGACCCCAAACCGAACGCTCCCAAAGAGATCCGAGGGGAATTCAACCCGATTCAGACCAGTGTTCCCGGCATCCATTACAGTCAGGAATTGCCAAAGCTGGCCTCGATTGCCAACAAGCTGGCCATCGTCCGCTCCATCTGCCACAATCAAGGCAATCACGGGGCAGGCAACCACTATATGATGACCGGTGCCCCGACCCGGATTCCCGTGGGCTGTGGGGCGTTTGTGAGCTTTCATCCAAGTCTTGGCTCCACCGTCTCTTACATGCGGAAGGAAGAGCTTGGTGCACTGCCGGGCTATTTCTCGATGCCGTCCATGAGCCGCTCGGGCGGGCCGAATTTTCTGGGTGCGAAATACGCGCCTTTTGTGGTGGGCGATGATCCGAGCAAGCAGAATTTTCGGGTTCGCGACGTGGCCTTGCCAACAGGCCTGAGCGAAGGTCGGTTCAGCAGCCGTCGTTCCCTGCGGGCCGATCTGGACACCATGGCCCGGTTCAATGACCCGGCTGCGGGTGATCCTGTCGTGTCACAGGATTCGTATGTACAGCAGGGGTATGATCTTGTCACGAGTGCCAGCGCTCAGGCTGCTTTTGATATCAGCCGTGAGAGCGATCGGGTGCGAGACCGTTACGGGCGTAACCCGTTGGGGCAGAGAGCCTTGCTGGCACGGCGTCTGGTCGAGGCCGGTGTACCGTTCATCACGTTGAACGAGGGCGGTTGGGATCACCACACGAATCTGTTTCCTGCCTTGAAGAAGCGCCTACCAGGTTTTGATCAGACGGTGTCCACCTTGATTCAGGATCTCGATGAGAGGGGCCTTTTAGACACAACACTGGTTCTCGTTTTAGGCGAGTTTGGGCGGACTCCGCAGGTCAATAAGGATGGTGGCCGCGACCACTGGTCGAGTGCCATGTCGGTGATGTTTGCAGGCTGTGGTACTC
>CAMBZY010000502.1 GCA_945872325.1 Candidatus Kuenenia stuttgartensis
TTTCTCCAGACTGACCTCGCCCGGTACTTCCAGATGAGGCACAAGATTCTTGAAGAAACCAATGTATCCGAATTGACTTGCACCTGCCGCATATACGGTCAGGAATGTGATAAACGCCAGAGTTCCTGTCACCACGATACTTCCTGTGGACGACGCACCGCCGGGAACCATCCCCAGCAAATTCGAAATCAACACGAAAAAGAAGATCGTCAACAGGAACGGCAGATGCTTGTATGCGTCGTGATCCCCAATCGCAGGAATCGCGATCTTGTCCCTGACAAAGTACACGATCGACTCCATCAGGTTGGCAAGAACGCCCTTCGTCACATGATTCTTCCGAATCTGGCGGGCATAAATCGAGGCGATCACGATCACAATTGTGGCCGCAATCACTTCCATCACCATGTACCGGGTCAGGCTGAATTGCCCGATGATCGGCAGGTCAATGCTCGGAAGATGAAGGACTTGCCCCCAGGGCAACTCGATCGTGTCGTGGTCTACGACGTGATCCAATGGGCTGTGGCCGGCCATCGCAATTACCTGGAATTCTTGTGTTCGGGGAATTCTCTCGCCATGTCTCTGACGAGTTGTCGCAACTGCACAAAGAGCGACATGAAACCTAGAAGACTTCCAATCAACACCCCTATGGGTTTCGTCGATTGCCATTCATCCACCAGATATCCAATCAGAGGAGGTGTCACACAGCCCATGCCAAGCGAGGTTACTCTTGAGGCAAGACGATATGCATCCGCAACGGATTTGGCTTTCAGGGGTGGCATGAATTTGATGTCTATCGCTCTTAGGACTTCCATAAAGTATCGGATAGATTGGATCGCTGTCAACAGTGCCCTCCGGAAAAAGCGAAATTTTTCACAAAGTCGGTTTTTACCAGATTTCTCCAGAAAAACAGGCCACCCAATCATCTCAATCATTCGTCAGGTTTAAAACCATACCTATCAATAATTTAGACAGCCACCTATTGGAATCTCCTCAAGCCCGTCTCTGATTAAGTTTATGTCCCTGACCAAAATTTTTCGACCCATGATACTTGACACCACCTTCTCAAACTTGATATGAGTCAAGGTACCTACCTCGCACATTTGCATCAGAATCCTCACAGTAACTCCGTTTTCCTTGTTGGCTTGACCAAGCTCGGTGATAGTGCGCCTATCTTCGACCCAGATCATTCCTTCAATTTAAACGTCAGCTCAACATGGATGGTTCAACGGGTCATGGATGGCGCCCGATGCGGCAGTTTGGCTCATTCCGATCTATAACGGAGAGTCTCCCGATGTCGAATGATTTGATCCAGATTCAGACAAAAAAAATTCTTGCCAGAATGGCTCGTGATCAAGGTATTCCTGGCTGGCACGCCATGCGGAAAGACCAACTGATCAGGGCCTTGACCTGTTCAACGTCAGGCGAATCGTCATCTTCGGATGCCGGCTCTTTGAAAACTTTTAAAAAATCTGCCAACGCCTTCTCTGGCAATGGCAAACCGATCGACCATTCCAACTCTCTGACAGATCGGCTGGCCATGAGGCCCTGGCATGGTCGGATTCAGAACCACGGAACCCGGGACCGTGTCCTTGCAGTCGCCAGAGATCCCTACTGGATCCACATTTACTGGGAACTCTGCAATACCACGCTCGAACGGGCCCGGGCCGCCATGGGACAACTCTGGCACGGTTCAAAACCAATTCTGCGTGTGATGGATGTCACCAGCGAAGAAACCAGCGCCATGAGTGAGCGTCACGAACGTGACGAATGCATTCAAAGCGATGTCAACAACTGGTACATCAATGTCACTCATCCTGGTCGCAAGTACCGTGTTGACCTGGGTTTCATGACTCGTCGCGGGAGCTTCTTCATCGTCGGAAAATCGAACGTTGTCACCATGCCTCCCATCACCATGTCCACCTCGATCGAGGAAGACTGGCATATCGCTCAGGAAGAAATCCATCGGATTCAGGTGCGCCAAAACGACCCGGAATCTCGTCAGCTTTCGAACGAACTGATTGAATTGTTTGAAGATAGGTTCCATCAACCGATCCACAAAACGGCTTTCACCCACCTGCCTTCGAACTTCCTGACCAACATGGATACGCCCCTGAAATTCGAGATCGGTGCCGAACTCGTGATTTTTGGGACAACCAATCCGACTTCAAAAGTCACTCTCCAGGGCGAACCTGTACCGATCCAGCCCGACGGATCGTTCAGCGTCCGTTTCCATATGCCGGATTCCCGTCAAATTATCCCTGCTGTGGCTTGCTCCGCCGATGGCAGCGAGGAAAAAACCATCATCCTCGCCGTGGAACGAAACACCAAAGTCATGGAACAGCAGACTCACGACAACTGTGATTTCTGATCCTGACTTATCTGTTTAACTGCTATTCGCTTACGTTCTATTTTTCTGGTGCCGCCTGTGGATACGGGCGGCTCATTTTTTGGACTTCGCACCAATTCCCTTGATTTTCTATGATCCCGACATAAACTTGGGTGAATCCTCTGCAGTGCTCGTCAGGGACGTCAATTTTGGCGAACCAATGTACACCCGTAGGGTGCCGATCGGGTTCTTTCCCTTGGGAAAATGTGATCCTAGGCACCCACCTATTAACTGCGGGTTCTCAAAACCGTTCGCAACGGCACTTGCGGAGGATTCATTTTTCGGTTTTCCTCAAACCTCGTAGCATAAATACTTACCATGATCTTGCCGGATCAGAATCAGAATCTTTCCAAAACTCTGATCCGCCAGCAAATCCGGCTCACCATTTCATCAATTTCTCCCTCCAAGCGTTCCGCGCAAGAAGATTCGTTGTCATTCGTCCTGAATCAATGGGTTGATGCGATCAGCCTGACTCGGGGCGATCTTATCTTCGCATTCTGGCCCACACTCCAAGAAGAGCCTGACTTTCGAGACTGGCTTTCCTGCCTTCAATCCCAAGGTATCCAATATGCCTTACCGCGTCTGGATTGGCCCACCAGAACGCTCAGGTTCCTGAAGATACGAAATTCTGACACCGACCTCGAAATTGACCTCAATGGCCTCGCCCAGCCCCGTAAATCGCTTGAGGTGGCAAACCCTGATCAAGTTTCTGCCGTTCTCGTGCCTGGACTGGCTTTCGACTTATCCGGTGGACGACTTGGCAGAGGAGCAGGCTTTTACGACCGAACCTTGCCCCAGATTCGCCCTGAAATCCCCCGCTGGGGTATCGGTTTCAACGAACAGCTGATTCC
>CAMBZY010000503.1 GCA_945872325.1 Candidatus Kuenenia stuttgartensis
TTTGGAGCGTCTGGATACATCACAGAAAATCTGGTAGAAAAAGACCTCAGAGACTCCATCGGCAGCCTTCTATATTCAGGCACGAACGACATTCAGCTCAACCTGGTGGCGAAGTCGTTACGTCTTTGATGGAAATATCCGCTAATAACGCTTGCCGAACCAAGATAAGTGCGTTATAACTCGAATCTATCAGGTTGCGAACCCGCAAAATGGTTCCAGGTCATGCGTTCACCGACATCATGAACTGGAGCCGTATTCTCCTAACGGCGGGTTCTTCCTATCCCAATCTCTCAATACCGGTTCAATTGCTGGGGATGCTGACGCCCTGACAGGCTTCTGGCTCTTCCCTTCATGATGGTTCAGGTAAAAATCGCACTCCAATCTTTGGGCAAAAATCACCATGACGGCAACATCTGAAAGCTCAACTGTACCAAACGCCAAACGCCTGCTTTGGGCTGGCTTTATGGCCATTCTCGCCGCTGGAGTGGGCTTCTCCATCCGCGCCGGGATTCTGGGCCAATGGGCCGAGCAATATGGCTTCACACAAACCGAGCTTGGTGCGATCACCGGTGGTGGCCTGACCGGCTTCGGGATCATCATTCTCCTGTCATCACTGCTGGCCGATAAAGTCGGCTTCGGCAAGCTCATGGCAGCCGCTTTTGCGATGCACATCGTCTCAGCCCTTTTGACACTTTTGACAGGTGCAGCCTATGCAGCTGGCGGCAAAAGTCTGGCCTTTCAGTGCCTGTTCTGGGGCATGTTTCTGTTCGCCGTTGGTAACGGAATTGCCGAAGCTGTGGTGAATCCACTGGTTGCGACACTTTTCCCTAAAGATAAGACTCATTATCTCAACATTCTTCATGCCGGTTGGCCCGGTGGACTGATCGTGGGCGGTCTTGCCAGCTACTTTATGGTCGGTGGAGACGGACAAAAGGCCGTGGCCTGGCAGATCCAGATGTCACTCTTTTTGATCCCGGTTCTGTTTTACGGACTCATGGTTCTGGGCCAGAAGTTCCCCAGGACGGAAGCCAGTCAGTCGGGCGTTTCCTACAAGGAAATGCTGGGCGAACTTGGACTTTTGGGTGCAGCCGTTCTGTGCGTTCTGCTCTCCCTGTTCTTTAAAAATGACCTCGGCCTGAATCCATTGATTTCGGGTCTGATCGGCGCCGCTTTGGCGATCGGCTTTGGCTACAAAACTGGCTTCAAGCTTGGCCACGTCGTATTGGCCTTCCTGTTGATCGTTCATGCCATGGTCGGATATGTCGAGCTTGGTACAGACAGCTGGATCAGCAAGATCACCGGTTCGATCATGAACAGCCCTCAAAACGGCCTCCTGCTCTTCGTCTACACCTCAGGACTGATGTTTGCCCTTCGGTTCTTCGCCGGCCCGATTGTGGAAAAAACATCTCCACTGGGTCTGCTGATGACCTCGGCATTCTTTGGAGCCACGGGCCTTCTGCTGCTCTCATTCTCCAACAGTGTGGTGATGTGCATCATTGCGGCCACGGTTTATGGGCTTGGAAAAACATTTCTCTGGCCGACCATGCTGGCTGTGGTTTCTGAACAATTCCCCAAGGGCGGTGCCATCACCATCGGTGCAGCCGGCGGCGTGGGCATGCTTTCAGCCGGTTTGCTGGGTGGCCCTGGCATCGGGTTCTTCCAGGATCAAAACGCTTCGGACTCCTTGAAAGGTCAGTCAGAAGCGGTTTACTCCCGCTATAAGGCTGACAACGAAAACAGCTTCTTCTCGCTGAAAACGGTCGGCTTGAATGGCCAGAAAGTCGGCGTTCTTGAAGACGAAGGCAAAGAAGCCCAACGTGCTTTGGAACTTCTGAAGAGCCAGAACGCCAGCCCTGATTCGGTCGCCGCTCAAGAGAAGCTGGTGGAGTGGTGGAACGGGGCCAAGGCTACGGCTGCGACAGACAAAGAAATGGTCAAGAAAGCTGGCTTGGAGGGTGGCAAAAAAGCGCTCCGCATCACCGCCGCTGTACCTGCCACCATGTTCCTCTGCTACGGACTTCTGAACCTTTACTACAAGCGTAAGGGCGGCTATAAGGCTGTGAACGTGGCTGGCGATCAATATCCTGATCTGGGTGGGATTGCCGGCGAAGTTTCCGAAGCCTGAGTTCGCAAGTCTTGAAAACACAGAGTGCTTTCGGGCATGATCTGAAGATAAGGGCGGGGAGTTTGCTCCTCGCCTTTTCCCATTTTTCTCTGAATCTTGGCGGATGCCGATGACCGACCAGCCCTTTCAGCATGATCCGGAATCAATTCCAGCAACACCCGTCTGGCGTCAATTCTGGGACGAGTCCCCCGGGCCAGAAGCCCTGCGTGACTGGACCAAAGGCCTCACTCCAGGCTTGATTGCAGCTGCCCTGTGGCTGCCGTGGTTAGACAGTCTGGCCGCTCAATCCCTGCCCTTTGGCGGGATTCGATACGCATTTCTGGGCGCTCTGGCTGGCGCATGGGCAGTGGTCCCATTGTTTTTGGTGGCAGCTTTCGTGGTGCGATCGCGGCAGAAGCCGGTCCGTCAAATCCTGGCCGATTTCTTTGGCCCCACCATCGGACCAATCGTGGTGCTTTGCACGCATGGGCTGGTTGCCCTGTTTGTACTCACGATGGCCTTGGATGTGGCCGCTGACTGGTATTTTCGATCCCTTGCTGCTCACTCTTACATCAGCTTACCTGTGCCGGTTTCCATACGTTATTTGACCACATCCATCTGGGCCCTGTGGGTGATCCCGATCGGATATGGGATGGTCCGGATTATTGCGGCTCTGATCGATTATGTACCAATTCTGATTGCAGCCGTTTTGAGTCTTTTATTTTTATTGGCGATCCAGCAATTGCAATTGGGCGAGATCAGCTTGATCATGCCAGTCCAAACGATCGCCGACCCTGCAAAAGGCTTCTGGAATGCATTTACCTGGACATTCGGCTTTGGCTCCATCATCAGCCTGTTTGCAGCCGACTGGGGGATGGGCCTGAAGCGAAAAAGCGACCTGATAATGGGCGGGGCCACCGGGTTGGGGATTGGACTGACAGTGGTGGCCTCCATGGGTCTTCTCTGCATCTCTGCCAGTGGGATGCCTGAGGCTCCTGTACCGACCATTTTCGACCTCATCCAATCGCTTGGCCGCTGGCCTTCACTTTGCATCAGCCTGCTGGTCGGTACATATCTTGCTGCCCCTGGAGTGTTTGCAAGCTATCACGTGCTGCAGGCT
>CAMBZY010000504.1 GCA_945872325.1 Candidatus Kuenenia stuttgartensis
ATCGCGAAGCCCGTCTTGCAAGTAGCCTGAAGCATCGGTCGATTGTGGGGGTGGTTGAAACGTCGATTGATGGTGAGCACTTTTATATTGCAACGGAATATCAAAATGGTGTGAATTTAAAGAGCTGGCTGGAATGCCATGCTAAACCGGTGCCCATCGATCTTGTCGTTGGCTGGGGCATAGAGTTGGCCGATGCGTTGCAGTATGCGTTTTTAAATGGGATCGTACACCGGGACTTGAAACCTACGAATATTTTGATTGTGGAAATAGAACGAGACGATCGGGCGATTGGTATTGGATTGATACCAAGAATTACCGACTTTGGATTGGCTTATTCGGTAAATGATCCGCAATCGGGGACTTCAGCATCAGGGATGATGATTGGAACACCGGGTTATATGGCTCCTGAGCAGGTACTTAACGGCATGAGTCGAGTGGATATTCGTGCGGACATTTATGCGCTTGGGCTGATTATGGCTGAAATGCTGGCAGGTGTGCACATCCGGAAGTCTGATCATATGATGGATTTCGTGGTGCATCTGACGAGAGACGATCCGAGCCGGGACCTGGATTTATTAAAGCACTTGATTCCTGAGGATTTACGGGCGATTTTACTGAAGGCAATCGAAGTCGAGCCAGAAGATCGGTACCAGAGTCCTGGAGAATTTCAGGATGATCTTGTCAGGTTTCAGAAGGGTCGACCGACCCTGGTGCGTCCATTGGGTTTATATGATCGCAGCGTAAGATATGCGGAACGTTATCCATATCAAGCGGCCATTATTCTGATCACGGCGTTGTTCATTTTGGTATTTCTTGTGAATCAATGGTTTCACAATATGGAACTAAAAAACAATGAAAATATCATGGTTAGGATGGCTTACAATTCCAGAATAAGGTTGGGATATTCCGAGTTACGTGATGAGAGACTGGAATCTGTTCACGAAATTCTGGATGAGACGCGCGATATGGAGCGAGTGGATGGATCAGGTCTGAAAGATCTCTCGTGGAAATATCTAAACCGATTTGCCACTTCAAAATTTGCAACACATCGAATGGATCGGTTTAGCGAGTATATTCCTGGGAAAATAGGGGGTCTTATTCAAGCGACCTATGATAAGAACAAGGAGTTTATTACAAGTAATTCCATGATGCTGGGGAGTATCCATTTTGAAGAACACGCTGTAAGGTTTGACAACGGCATGAATAATCTGACACTGGGCGATTCAATCTTGGCAATTTACCCGGAAAGGTCTGGGTCGAAAGATCTGGTTCTTTTTGACGGGTTGAACTCCCAGATCCTCGATTCTCCATTTAAAAGTTTTCTTTACTCGCCAATTGCCAAGAAAATATTCTTTCTAAATACGAATCAGGACTTAAAGCCTGCTCCGATTCAACGCAACATTGCATTGTTACCATTCGATACGGAGTCTCGTATGCCTCGCATGTCATTGGATGGCAGTAAAATCAGTGGCCTTTTGAAATCGCCTGGAACGAATCCACCAGCGTATTTCTGGGCGAATTATAATACACTCACGGGCGAGTTGGAGAAAACGGGAATTCAGGTGTCGGTAGAAGATAATACCTGGAGGGCTGAGCTAAGTCAGCACGGAAATCTGGCGGTCTTTTATGCTTTTGATAAAGGCACAATTCACGTTTATGACACAGTAAATCGAAAAGAGGTTCACAGTTTTAAATGGCATAATCCCACTGGTAAGAACCACCCAGAATCGCTGGCAATTGATGAAGTGAAAGGTCGCATTCTGGTTGCAGATCAGCAGAACAGGCTATTTATTATGAGGATTGGCGAATCGAAGCCTTATGGCCAACTTTTTAATAAACTGAGGTCGTTCCATCAAGTTGGTTTTTTCCCGGATGACCGAGTTTATGGGAAATGGGGTTATTCTGATCGGATCTGGATTTGGAATCCAGATCAGCCGATTTCAAGTGATCTGGAATTGGACCATACAGATGAAGTCTGGTCCTTGACTTTTGATTCCTCAGGTGAGACGTTGGCCTCTGCAGGCGATGACAACAGGGTGCATATCTGGAACTTGAAAACAAAAACTCAGAAATTACTCGATTTGCATCAGTCTTTAGTCACTTGCGGTAAATTCTCTCCGGATCATACGCGATTTGCAGCCTGTGATTTTTCAGGGTATTTGAAAGTCTGGGATACGAAAACATGGGAATTGCTGAAAACGATTCAGATGACACAACAAAAATTAAGATCACTGGCCTGGAGTCCTGATGGAAGATCAATCGTATGTGTGGGGGGAAGAATGGTTCTGAAGTATGAGATCAGTACAGGTGATATTTGGAAATATGAATGCGACGGAGATGTACATGATATCATATTCTCGAAATTAGGAGATGAAATGATAGTCAGTGTTCAAAAAAATGATAATGGAAGTCTTTTGTTTTTGGATTATCCGGGTGAAAAACTGACAAAAGAACTGACTCTGCAACACGATCCAACCCGATTGGCGTTAAGCCCTGATGGTAAAAGCATTGTGACTGGGTATTATAATGGTGGTATTGGAGTGATTTCGGCTGTTACGCGGACGAGTATCAAGCAAGTGGTTACAGAGGCGACTTATGGTGCGGTTTGGACATTAGGATTCACGACAGATGGAAAAAATCTGATTGCATCTGGTGGCGATAATCGATTGATACTTTATGAGACGGAGACATGGGAACCGCTTGGCACCATTATGGATCATAAAAGTCGCGTTCATGCAATGGGATTCTCCGTAGATGGCAGGAAGTTTGCCACAGGCGACATGTCTGGCAAAATTATCATACGAGATATTCCCAATTAGACTCTTGTTAATAATCTCGACTCCTAGATTCGAAACGCCAAGGTTTATACCTATAGTTCTAGCCAGGATTATTCATCCACTTATGGGACTTTTCGCCTCCTGTCGCGTTCAACAGATTGTATACGCGAGAGTTAAACAGTAGCAGGAGGAGTATCCATGAGTTTGCAGTCTGCCTTCCCATTTGTTTTCAGTTTTCTTCCCCAAAAACCAATTGTTGTCGAGCTCTCAAACGAAGCCCTCCCCACAGATGGCGGCCTGGGTCCCATCCGCCAGTTCGACGAACCGATCGGATTCACCCGCCTAATTAATTACTGAGCAACCAGCCAGAGGCAAGGCAATTTCCGGAAGCAACTTACGACGATTGCACTCGTCATGGCGAGAGAGAGAACC
>CAMBZY010000505.1 GCA_945872325.1 Candidatus Kuenenia stuttgartensis
GATCAACATGGCCAAGGCCGTGCGACTGGTGCGTGCAGCGCGGGGGCTGGCGGAATGATCGAACCCGTTCTGAGCGATCAAGATCTGCAAACTCAGATTCGCGAAACCATTCCCGAGCCTGGTCAAGTCGCTCTCTGGTGGCTTGGGCAAAGCGGTCTGCTGGTCAAAAGCCGCTGGGCGACGGTTCTGATTGATCCATATCTGAGTGAATCACTGACGGCCAAATATGCAGGCACGGCCAAGCCCCATATCCGGATGACGCGTTGCCCGGTGGATCCCTCTCTGCTTAGCATGATTGATCTGGTCTGCTGTTCTCACAAGCATTCGGATCACATGGATCCTGTGACACTTACAGCCGTTTTAAAGTCCTCTCCACAGGCAGAACTGGTTCTACCTACGGCTTTGATCGGTCATGCTGGTCAGATCGGTATCGAATCCGATCGGCTTGTGGGCTTGAATCATGGCGAAGTTTATGAGAATTCTGAGAAAAAGATCGCCGTTAGGGCGATTTCAGCGGCTCACGAGGGGCTTGATCAGAATGAACTTGGGGAATTTCTCTATCTGAGTTTCATGCTGGAAATGGACGGGGTGAAAATCTTTCATTCTGGCGATACGGTTCCGTGGGAAGGTCAGAGCGAAGCGGTCGGGGAAGGTGTGGACGTTGCATTTCTGCCGATCAATGGACGCGATTCCAGTCGTGGAGTGCCAGGGAATATGACGTCTGATGAAGCTGTCGAATTCGCGGCCAGCTTGCATGCCAGGCATGTGATTCCGCATCATTACGACATGTTTACATTCAATACAGTGGATGTAAACGAGTTTACACATGCAGCCAAACGCTTGCCTGTGGAAGTCAAGCCTGTTATTCTTCGCTGTGGTGAGCGGTTCTATATCTAAAACAGATAGTTCAGGGACGAGACGACGATGGGTATTGCACTGGGAATTGACATCGGGACATCCGGCACCAGAACGCTGGCGATCGATGAAACAGGTCGGATTCTGGCCTCGGCCTCGGCGGAGTATCCGTGCGATCACCCTCACGCAGGCTGGTCTGAACAAGACCCGGAGCATTGGTGGAGAGCCACTTGCGAGACCATCCGTGCCGTTCTGCATCGAGGCAAAATCAAGCCTGAGGATGTATCCGGGATTGGTCTGTCAGGTCAAATGCACGGATCCGTCTTTCTTGATCAAGCCGGCAAGGTGATCCGTCCAGCCCTTTTATGGAACGATCAGCGAACCGTTGCCGAATGCGAAGAAATTACGCGTCTGGCAGGCGGTAAGGATGCACTTGTTGGTATGGTTGCAAACCCGGCTGTGACTGGCTTTACCGCTCCGAAAATTCTCTGGCTTCGCAATCACGAACCGCAAAATTACCAGCGTCTGAGACAGGTTTTGCTCCCTAAGGATTATGTCCGGTATCGTCTGAGCGGGACCTTTGCGTCAGAGGTTTCCGACGCTTCTGGAACGCTTTTGCTGGACGTGAAAAACCGCCGATGGAGCCATGAGCTGATCGGCAAGCTGGGGCTCGATCCGTCGATCCTTCCTCCATGTTACGAGAGTCACGAAGTTTCATCGCAGGTCAGCCCGATTGGGGCCGCCGAGTGCGGGCTGGCCGTAGGGACACCGATCGTGGGCGGAGCGGGCGATCAACCGGCCTCGGCCGTGGGGAATGGGATTGTACGCGGAGGCGTCGTCTCTGCCACTCTGGGCACTTCCGGGGTCGTTTTTGCCCATTCGGATACTCCTGAATTTGGCCCAGCGGGCGTGCTTCAGGCGGGTTGCCATGCGGTGGCAGGTGCCTGGCATACGATGGGCGTGGTGCTTTCCGCCGGTGGTGCCATGCAGTGGCTGCGTGATGAGTTGGGGCAAGTGGAAGTGGCTGAGGCGGGGCGTCGTGGGGTGGATCCTTACGAGCTGCTTACGGCTGAGGCGGCTGGAGTTTCTGCAGGGTGCGAGGGGCTGATCTTTCTGCCCTATCTGACTGGCGAGCGAACGCCCCACTTCGACCCTTATGCCCGTGGAGGCTGGATTGGCCTTACGGTGCGTCATGGACGCAAGCACATGATCAGGTCGGTGATGGAAGGTGTGACCTTTGCCATGCGTGACAGTCTGGAACTTGTGCGTAAGGCAGGTGTGGATGTCCGTCAGGTCCGGCTTTCAGGCGGTGGTGCCCGCAGTCAGTTCTGGCGACACATGCAGGCCGACATTTACGGCAGCCCTGTGGCCACGATCAATGCCGCCGAAGGGCCTGGTTTTGGAGTGGCCCTGCTGGCCCATGTGGGGACGGGTGCGTTCAGCACGGTTCCTGAAGCGTGCGATGCCACGATTCGGGAAGTGGAGCACATCAATACTGATAAATCCCTGCAAAAAGATTATGATACGGCATATGGTCACTACAAGGCTGCCTATCAGGCCTTGAAACCAATCTTCACCGAAATGGCGGCGGACTGACGTGGGGCGAAAAAAAACGACGGTCACGACGACGGATCAAGTCACCGCACAGGCCCAGCAACCCCAAGAGGTCAAACCACCGGATGCAAAACCGGAGTTGGCTAAGGTTGAGGTTGTAGCCGTGGAAATGCCTGTGTCATCGGCACTGTCGATGATTCGGATCCGCGGAGCCCGTGAGCATAACCTGCGGAACGTGAGTGTGGATCTGCCGCGCGGCCGGTTGATCTGCATGACAGGCGTCTCCGGTTCAGGCAAAAGCTCACTGGCCTTCGACACTCTGTTCGCAGAAGGTCAAAGACGCTATGTGGAAAGCCTTTCGAGCTATGCCCGCCAGTTTCTGGGGCAATTGCCCAAGCCGGATGTGGACAAGATTGACGGCCTCAGCCCGGCCATTGCCATCCAGCAGAAGACGGCTGGCCGGAACCCACGTTCCACGGTGGGCACGATCACTGAGATCAGTGATTACATGCGCGTCCTGTTCGCACGGGTCGGGCAGGGACATTGTCCGGAATGTGGCGATCCGGTCATGGCGCAGTCGCGCGACCAGATTCTGGGACATATCGAGCATCGGGTTCCCGAAGAATCCCTGATCACGGTACTTGCTCCGGTGGTGAGAGGCCAGCGTGGCGAGCATAACGACATTCTCGAAGACATGATGCGTCAGGGGTTTGTGAAGGCCCGGGTGGATGGTCAGTTGATCAATCTGGGCGATGATCTGAACTTGGATCGCAAGCTCAAGCACGATATTGAAGT
>CAMBZY010000506.1 GCA_945872325.1 Candidatus Kuenenia stuttgartensis
CGCCGCCGCCGCGCAGAATGGGCTCTGGATCGAGTCGGATTGACGGGCAGGGCTCACCACAGGCCAAATCAGCTTTCTGGGGGGCAGCGTCAGAGAGTGGCCATTGCGCGTGCTCTGGTGCATCAGCCAAGCCTGATTCTGGCCGACGAGCCCACTGGCAATCTCGATACCTCCACAGGCCTTGAAATTCTTGACCTTTTCGATGAGTTGAATTCCGAGGGGCAGACCATTCTAATTGTCACTCACGAGCCTGAAGTGGCAGAAAGATGCCGCCGGATCGTGAAAATTCGCGATGGACTTATTATCTCCGACGAACCCGTTTCGAAATACAACTTGAATTGCAAGCCTTCCGATACAATCTGGATTGGCCTTAATTCCGTAACGAATGGATTAGGGGCAAGCCAATGAGCGTGTTTTCCAGGCCTGCAGCCAATGTTGAAAATGCTGTAACCCAGCTTTTCAGCCATGCGACACGTTCAGGGCTCACAATTCTTGGAATTGTCATTGCCGTGGCGTCCACCATTATTATGGTCTCAGCTGTGGGCGGATTTACCGATTATGTCAGCGACTTTTTCCAGACATTTGGTACCAATGCGCTCTGGGTCTGGCCTGAAAAACCAGCAGACGACACCGCGCCCCGCACCGGTCGAATTACAATGACTGAAGCCGATGTCAAAGCCGTGGCCGAGGGGGTGCCCAGTTTGCGTTATGTCAGCCCTTTGGTTCGCCGCCAGAGTCGGTCCATTCAGCATGGTAGCAGGGAACTGACAGGCTGGATTGAGGCTACTGACTCGCAATATCTGACGATTCGCGACTTTAAAATCATCGCTGGCAGAGCCTTCTCGCCGATCGATATCGAACGTGGTCACCATGTTTGCCTGCTTGGAGCTGATATTGTTCGTCGAATGGGTGTTGGTGAAGAGATCGTTGGAAACTCGATCCTGATTGAAGGACGAAAGTTTCGTGTGATTGGACTTCTAAGCCCCAAGGGCGCCTTCATGGGCGTGACTCAGGACGACGTCATTCACATGCCCTTTCGGCTTGGCCTAAAGCTCTACCCGTCCATGAAAGAGGCCGTCGTTATCACAGGTCAGGCCAACAATGATTCCGTGATTAACGAAGCCAAGTCACAAATTGTCAGGCTTTTAAGACGTCGCCATCGAATTGGCCCTGAGAGCGAAGATGATTTCCGGATCGCATCGCAGGATGAAGTTCTTGCCACATTCAAGAAAATCAGCCTCGGCGCCACAGTCACTCTGGCTGGAGTGGTCGGCATCAGCCTGCTTGTGGGTGGTATTGGGATTATGAATGTGATGCTGGTGAGCGTCACGGAACGGACTCGGGAAATCGGGCTTCGTAAAGCTTTGGGCGCACGTCGTCGTGATATTCTCGGCCAATTTCTGACAGAGGCTGTTTTATTATCACTCCTTGGAGGGATGATCGGGACTTCAATCGGCTGGGGCTGCTGCCAGATCGCTTCCCGGCATCCGAAAATGGTCCCCATAAATGTGCCTTGGTGGGCGATTGCACTTGGGTTCGGTGTTTCAGCTGCCACAGGCGTCATTTTTGGAATGATTCCCGCAGCAAAAGCAGCGTTATTGAACCCGATTGATGCCTTGCGACACGAGTGATTTAGGGGCTTAAAGAACAGGCTGAAATAATTTTTTCTGATTTTTAAACCAGTCAGGATTTTATTATCTCCGGAGCCCAAATACATGGATGTTGTGAGTCTTTGGTTCATAATTTGTGATCAATAATTGTTGAATCGGTCATAGCTTGTGCAGCGTTAACCCCGGAACGAATTGCACCTTCCATAGTCGCAGGCCATCCCGTTTGGGTCCAGTCGCCAGCTAAAAATAATCCCTTGATGGGTGTTAATGAGGTGGGCCGAATCGAGTCAATTCCTGGAGATGGGCTGAATGTGGCTGCATGTTCTGTGACAACCCATGAGGAGAGTATCGTTGACGATTGCATCTCAGGGAAAGCCGTTTTTAGCTCTTCTATAATGACTTCAAGGATTTCATCGCGGCTTTTTCTGGCGAGTTCATGGCTGGCACTCACCACAATATGGAGGCTTTGGCCATCTGGAGGCAAAATGCAACCAGCCTGCCGTCGATCCGCTTCCGTGTGGTCGAAAATCCATTGCGTGGTGGTGTCGAGTAATGCAATTTCGGAATGAGGGCAAATTTTTCTGTCTAACTGTAGATGAATTCCAGTGATGGGCGACGGTTTGAGCTGATTGATGAGTTTGGTGATCGGATTTAATTTCACTTCGTTCATGCTTTTTAAAATCTCTGAAGCGATAGTCCAGGGTGTCGCAATGATGATCCTTTCAGCAATGAAATTCTCTTTCCCACGAAATTGCAGATGAAATTGGTTTTCGTGTGATTGAATCGACTGACAATTCATGTTGCAAATCACTTCGATTTGTTGTGCCGATAATGCAAGTCTGGCACGCTCATCGAACAGTTCCCCAAGCGGCATGGCGGGAACGAGTAGGTGAAATCCGTCGCGTGTTTTAAAAAATGACTCGACAAAAACCTGTCGGGCGTTGGCCAGATCAAGCCGTTCCAGATCATCGTTCAAAGCGGATACCAGCACCGGTTCCCACATTCGCTTGATACTTCGCGGTGTTTGCCCATTGGATTTCAGCCATTTGGCAACGCTTTTTCCTCTGAGCCAGTTTGGTGGAGTTAAAGCCAGTTTCAATAATCCAAAACCTAATGTGAATTTGTCCCAATTCGATAAAAACCTAAGCCTTGCAAAAGCGGGTGCAAGGTGGAGCGGAGCTGGCAGGAAACGTGATCCTTTGATGGTATCAACTCGTCCATCAGGGCCGAGGAATTTGAGTTCTGGAACGCGCCGGAAGGCATCAGGGGAGCCAAGTCGATTGACAAAATCAATGAGTGCCGAGCAACATCCCAAGCCGACATGCTGGCAGTTATCGACCCAGTTTTTGGTTTTTGGATCAATAAATGAGCCGGCACGACCACCGAGTCGACTACGGCTTTCTGTTAAAACAATGCGCCAGTCAGGATGGAGCCTTCTGGCTTCAAGGGCTGCGGAAATGCCTGCCAAACCTCCACCGACAATACATAAATCTATTGGTTTTGGATTGTTATTCGGGAGATCTGTGTGATTCATGGAATTCTTTTTTCGTGTCATCCAAACATGGCGAAAGTCATGATTGCAATCTTGCGCC
>CAMBZY010000507.1 GCA_945872325.1 Candidatus Kuenenia stuttgartensis
AGCCATGGCCTTCATCGACGTCACTGCAGCCACTCACTGGGCCAGTGAAGGCTTTGTGGTCTCTGGGCCTCGCCGATACTTCGCACCGGCCAATAACCAAAGCATGGGCTGGGCAATTCCCGCATCAATTGGGGCCCAGTACATTCAGCCCGGCCGGCTCACCGTCTGCGTCACAGGCGATGGCTGTTTCCTGATGAGTGGTATGGAGTTAAGCACAGCCGCCAGAACCGGTCTGCCGGTCAAGTTCTTCATTCTGGACGACGGCGCCTATCACTACATGCAGATGTTGCAGGAGCCGGTTTATCGTCGTACCACGGCCACGGAAATCGCCAATATCAATCATTCAGCCTTCGCTGCAGCCATGGGCGTGGCTTATAACGAGATCACCTCGAATCAAGATATCGGGGCCGGCATCCTCCGTGCTCTTTGTACCCCTGGCCCTGTACTGACAAAGATTTGCATCAGTTACGATGGTCGCGATATCCGCTGGTTGTCGGCCCTTCGTAAGAAGTATCTGAATCGGCTCGATAGGGACGACAAGGTACGGATGGCTCGCCGAGTGGTGCGCAGGACGATTGAAATCAACAAAAATAACGATTAATCGTGCAAGGCCGAACTTTTTCGGTACCATCCCGTACTGGATATCGCCTAAGATGATGTGCGCGATTGGGTTTTGATACTCAATCGCAACTCATCTCTCAGATACAAGACTCCATACACCAAGGGTTTAACGACCATGATCCGACGTCAGTTCCTGGCCCTATCGGCCTTGACCCTGCTCGCTCTGACTTCTGCCAATGCTGCTGACAAAAATTTCACAGGCAAGTGGCTTTACACCTGGGAGCGTCAGGGCATGAAGGTGGAAACCACCTTCGACCTGAAGCAGGAAGGCGACAAAGTGACCGGCACCGTGAGCGGTATGGCCGGCATGAAGACTGAGATTCAGGACGGAGCCGTGAAGGACGGCCTTCTCACCTTCAAAGTGGTTCGCGAACGTAACGGCAACAAGTTCTCAAGCGATTACGCTGGGAAACTTGAAGGCGACAGCCTCAAGGGCAAGATTTCGATGGAAATTCAAGGCCAGAAGCGCGAACGCGAATTTGAAGCCAAGCGAGCTGAGTAATTCACTCGCTCATCTTCATTTTTAAAATCAAAAAAACGGTGGATCCAAGCAACCTGCTGGATCCACCGTTTTTAATTGAGCGATGTAAAGCTCAGTCCAGCATCAGTTTTGGGCTGATGCGAACTTGCCCTTGCCGGAGGCCCGCTTACGAGCTTCTTCGGTCAGGAATCGCTTGCGGAGGCGAATCGATGTCGGGGTCACTTCGACCATCTCATCGTCTTCGATATATTCCAGAGCCAGCTCAAGAGTCATCAATCGGGGTGGCTTGAGGATAATGTTCTTATCCGAACCACTGGCACGCATGTTGGTCAGCTGCTTCTCTTTACAGGGATTGACCGTCATATCTTCGGACCGGGCATTTTCAGCCACGATCATCCCTTGATAGACAGGATCGCCTGGCTTGACAAGCATGGTTCCGCGCTGCTGGAGCGTGTTGAGTGCAAAGCCGTTGATGTTTCCATTGACCATGCTGATCATCACACCATTCAAGCGACGGGGAATGTCGCCCTTGAACGGTAGATATTCGCGGAAGGTGTGGTTCATCATGGCTTCACCCTGAGTGCCTGAGAGCAATCGGGTACGTAAGCCGAGTAGGCCACGGGCTGGAACGATGAATTCCAGGTGAGCATATTCGCCCTTGACGTCCATCCGGCTGAGCTCTCCACGACGCTGGCCAACCAGCTCCATGACAGGCCCCATCAGGGTTTGTGGAACGTCGACAACCAGATCTTCGTAAGGCTCGAAAATTTCGCCGTCAACCCGCTTGAGGATCACCTCAGGCTTGCCAACGGAGAGTTCGAAGCCTTCGCGACGCATGGTCTCGATCAGCACGGAGAGGTGCAAGAGACCACGGCCAGAGACTTTATAAGCGTCGCCGTCTTCGTTTGTTTCAACCCGAAGGGCCACATTCGAACGAAGCTCTTTGATCAGCCGGTCATAGATGTGGCGGCTTGTCAGGAAGGTGCCTTCACCGACCAGAGGAGAATCGTTCACGCCGAAGACCATGGAAAGTGTGGGTTCGTCCACAGCAATTCTGGGCAGGGCGACTGGATTTTCGAGATCTGCGATGGTGTCGCCGATGGTGATATTTTCGAGGCCGACCAAGGCAACGATATCGCCAGCACCAGCGGATTCCACTTCGAGACGACCGAGCTTGTCGAAGATCAGAACCTTGTCGACGGTGTCCGTCACACGATGGTCATCTTCGAGCATCAATGAAACGCGCTGGCCCTTGCGAACCGTTCCGGCGTTGATGCGGCCGATGGCGATCCGGCCAACGAATTCGGAGAAGTCCAGAGTGGTGCAGAGCATCTGAAGTGGAAGCTCCTGATCGACTTGTGGACCAGGTACTTTCTCGAGGATCAGGTCCAGCAAGGCGCTGATGTCACCCTCGCGGGCCTTCGGATCGTGGGAGGCGAATCCAGCACGGCCTGAGGCAAAGATGTATGGGAAGTCGAGTGCTTCGTCGTCAGCACCAAGCTCGACAAAGGTGTCAAAAATCTCGTTCAGAACATCTTCAGGGCGGGCGTCGGGGCGATCAATTTTGTTGATCACAACAATCGGGCGAATATGATTCGCAAATGCTTTTCGCAGAACGAACTTCGTTTGCGGCATCGGACCTTCGAATGAGTCCACCAATACCAGCGCCCCATCAGCCATCTGGAGGGTACGTTCGACTTCACCACCAAAGTCGGCGTGGCCAGGCGTATCAATCAGGTTGATTTTGACGCCCTTGTACATCAGGGCAATATTTTTCGCAAGAATCGTGATCCCGCGTTCACGCTCTTGATCATTTGAATCGAGGATACAATCGGTTGTCAGTTGCGAATCCCGAAACTGACCACTCTGGCGAAGAATTGCGTCCACCATGGTTGTTTTGCCGTGATCGACGTGTGCGATAATGGCGACGTTGCGAATATCCGACCGGCGTTTTTCTGTCCCACTCATAAGCGCACTATGGTTCCAAACAAGACCAAAGTCAGCACGGCCGGATCTAAATCGATTCGGTCAACATACGGCTCGACTTTTTCTCGAACGACTTGCGTTCGCTCTCTACCCAGTTCCCTGATTGTCATT
>CAMBZY010000508.1 GCA_945872325.1 Candidatus Kuenenia stuttgartensis
GTCTGGGAATTGAAAGAAAACTGGAACCTTTACGAGGCCAACCGGCCATCCACCATCGGCCCAAGACCGATCGGACATCATGGCGAAACTCTCCTGCGACTCCTTCACCCCGGGTTTCATAGCGGCACCGTTCCGAAACTTCTGCACCGGATGAGACGCTCTCGTGAGAAGGCTTTACGCACCGGCCGGATGAGATCGATTGTTTCTTTGACCCAGAAATTCCACCACCTTCAGGAAGGGCTCCGGAACTTTGTGGATCGTGAGTGGATTCGCCTCATCAACGGCTCCTCTCTCTATCGAGAAACGCCCCTGACACTTGGCCCATTGTGGGTCACGAACCACAGCGTTTCATTCGACGTTTTCCGACACGGAAGCGATCAACCTCTGGTCATCAGGCTGAAGTCGGAAGAATCGTGGATTGTGGCTGAGATTATCCAGATGGGCTGGGCCAAGGATCTCGAAAACGACCAGTCGCAGAATCTGCGAGTGAGTCTGGCCGGCTTTTTCGCCCAATGTGGCGTGGATATCACTGAGGCTCAGATTGAATTCGCCGGCCTGCACCGTCCACTGGCCCGAGTCATGGTGGATGAAGACGGGCTGGTCGTTTTCCCCGACCCGCTCTATCAGCCGGGCCAGCGTTTGATTTACGACCTGTCGCAATCAGGCGAAATCGAGCCCCGGACCAAGCCACTTTCCGACCCTCTGGCAATTTTCGACGGCTTTCTCCCAGAATGGCGATCTCAGGACAACTCCGATGATCCATGGCCTGTGCTGGATTGCCGGAATGTCAATTTGAAGAGAACGCCCGTGACCTGGTCAGAGTGGATCGCCTATTGGGGTAAAGGCGGACGGCCTGGCCGACTCCCCGAACGCGCCCGTCTGGACTTCCTCCCATCAGAAATCTGACCACAACGGATTTTGGTTGAACGACTTCTGGCTGTATACTTAACTGGGGCACCAGGTTTGAATTTTGGTCGAAGAATCTGCTCGAAAGGCGCGTGACTTGTGGGTCTGTTCGACCGTGGCCGAAAACGTGGGCAATCCAGCACCCCCACTGGCCAGGCGGTGGAAGACCTCGGTTTTGAAGCCTACTGTCCGGCAGGCCACTCCCTGACTGGAAAACGTCAGGAGTCGTTCCAGGCAGTTCGTTGCCCTGAATGCGGCGAGGGGATTTTTATCCTGCCTACATCGTGGCTGCCCGTTCCTCCGATGGCGTCCGTCAGCGAACTGATTTCACTCAGTCGAATCCGTCAGGCAGCCGTGATTGAGCCTGTGGATTCGGACGATTCGGAAGTCGAGACTACCAAACCTGCCGAAGTTGGCAGGACTGTTCCTCCTCAAATTCCGCTCAAGGATGCCAGTCGCCCGCCGGATCTCAGGTCTCAGGCCATGCCTGTGGACGACCCTGCCGCCAAATATCAGGTCGGAAACGCCAATAAGCCGGTTCCTCAGGCTGAATTCGAGCGAATGGTCAGCCAGGATGCTGACCGTCAATCAAACGCCCGCAATTCGAGTCGCCCTTCGCCCATCCCAGAAGCCGTTGTCAATAAACAGCTAATTGAAGATGAAATGGAGAGCGACGAGGAATATGATGAAGAACTGGAGGCTCGACCACCGTTTTACAAGCGGATCAGTCGAGGCGTTTGGATCGGTCTTGGCGTATTCCTAATCATCAGTCTGACCGTTTTCATCCAGCTTCGTCAAGCGCATCGTGAACAATTGCCGCAGCTTGCAAATCTTGGTCGAACCGAAGGCATCACCAAGCTCGACGATGGGAAATTTGACGAGGCCAAGCAGATCCTGACCGCAGCGGCCTCTGCTTATGATGAAATGAGCGACAAAACAGAAGAAGCGGATATCGTAAGACAAGCGGCCCGTGAATCGGCCATTTTTGCTGACCTGGCGAGCCGTCCAATCGAGGACATTTTAGACAGCGTGGCGGCTGGCCCCAATGGCCACTCAGATTTTGTGAACCTCGATCAAGGCCGATCGCTGATCGTTGAATCCCGAGTGACCAAAACGCCTGATCAGGGCGGTGAATACGACATCGATTTTCGAGTCGCAGTTGGACCAGGCCCTGCCCCTGCCCGACCTCTCGGAAGGCTTGACCTGAATGGGCTGAAACTGCTCAACGACCTCAAGCCGAATGTGGGCGATACCATTTTGATCGGCGTGCGATTAAAAGACCTCGAATTGCAGGATGGGATCTGGTGGATCAGGCTCGAAAATGCCAGCGGTGTGATGATTACCCATTGGAAAGCCCTGAATGCAATCGGATGGCCTGTCACAGAACGCTCCAAGTCTGAAAAAAATCCTGCGGAGCCAAGCAACCGATGAATTCGAACATCACCAAAACCCGTTTTCAATTTAAGATACGGATTGCATTTTATTTCTTTGGTGGCTTGATATGCACCCCTTCCGAAGTTTTTAGCCAGACAAACACTGGTAAAACCTTGTCGAAAGTCTCATCAGACCAGATCCATAAACCTGAATGGCTCAACAAAGAAATTGAAATTGAAGACAGAATTTCAGAGTTTCTCAAACACGGTACGAAATACAGCGAAATCCGACTTAAAGGCACGCCAATACCCGTCACTTTGCCACCCCAATTGAGGCTTGACAGACCAAGCCCGATGCCTCGGGGCCGATTCACAGGCCGGG
Source organism: Candidatus Kuenenia stuttgartensis (assembly GCA_945872325.1). GTDB lineage: Bacteria > Planctomycetota > Planctomycetia > Isosphaerales > Isosphaeraceae > QWQI01. The sequence continues at coordinate 2,662 of CAMBZY010000508.1, forward strand.
TGATCAAGATCGGGAACTTCTATCAATTCATGGTTACAACCATGGAACTTCTGCCCTCTGAACGCGAAGAGCTGGCCCAAAAGGTGGCAGAACTCTCGCCCACGAATGCGCAAAAACGTCTGGAACTGGCCTCATGGGCTGAAAGCCTGGCCACTCGATATAAAGATGCAAGCCTGAAACAAAGCGTGAGTCAGCTCAGGTCAGAGGCTTATCGCATTCTCGGAACGCAGGAAGATCAGCCCGGCACGCCCCCGGGTTCGTCAGCTATTGAAGCGGCCCGTGAGGCGAAAAAAGCCGGTTCAGATCCGGTTATCATCCACGGACTTGCTCATCTCGGGCTAAGAAAAGCGTTCGCAAAACTGGAAGATCAGGCTGGCCTTGAAACCCTTTCAAAAGAAGTCGCTGAGTTATTGCCGGACTCGACCCGCAGGCAGCTTGGTGAACTCAAGCCTGAAACGATTGAGCAATATCGTAAAGACCCATTAAAAGTTTATCTCGAAGCGGGTTCCGCCGATCGTCGATTAC
>CAMBZY010000509.1 GCA_945872325.1 Candidatus Kuenenia stuttgartensis
TCCACTCACACCGAGCAACAGGCTGGAAGCTTCCGGTACGGGTGTTGTCAGGCGGATCGAACCAAAATTTGTGGATGCACCTGCTGAAGTGGTGTTGTCGCCGATGAAAAAATAATTGCTCAACGTGTAAGGAGCTGAACCGAAGGCGGCATAAGTGCGCGTCTGTCCGTTCAAAATCTGGCTGTTATTGGCATAGAGCAGATAGTTGGAACCTTGAATTTCCAGACGATAATTCACGCTGGAGGAACTGGTGTCCAATGCGGCAGTTTCACCATGCGTGAAAAGTGGGCTGGCCAATTGGGCCCAGACTTGATCGGTCCAGAAACCAAGTTCAATTCCCTGATTATCGGCACCGATCAAGATCACACTGGTACCCGCCCGATCGTTCGTATTATGTGATTCTGAAGCGACTTGCATCGACCAATCCAGAGCGAACCCCACGGTGGGGCTGAGTGTCGGGAAACTGGCGTTTTTATAAGCATTCAAAAGAGGAATGGTATTCGACCACCCGCCACGCCCAGGATTGTTTGTCGAAAAGTTGGTCCCGCCGGTCACAAGGCTGGCCGAAGCGGTGCCTCCACTGGAGGTGTCCTGCGCATAGAACAGCCACGACTGATTCCCGGGCAATGTTCCAGCCGACGCGTCGTAAAGCATGATGTCGCTTGCATGTACAAGTAGTCCGCTGGCCATGAACAGGGCTATCATGAGTTGTGATATACAACGAATCATACGATTACTCTCCATCGGTCGAAAAAAGATCAAAATCGTCATATCTTTCCATCTGTATCATTCAATCGAACAATGAACCGTGTGAATTTCAGTCATAACCCGAATTCCATTCAAGAAATCAGAGGAGTCTGTGGACCGATCCGCGAGATTCTGTGCCGATCCGTGGCGGATACTTTTTCTGGCTCAAATGCTCCAGCGCTTCGGCGGTGGGGCGTCGAATTGGGCCGATGTCGGTGGGAAGCGGACCCCGATCTTCCAGATCATCTCCGGCTGATGCTTTGCCAGGAGGTATTTCATGACCACTTCGTCGGAAGGTGGCATCCCGGGATCTTCAAACACCACGCACAGGCGACACATCTGCTGCCTGCTCTTCGGGTTCCAGACTTCGATCAGGCCGTGGCTCTTGCGCGGGATCCGGTAAATCTGCTCGCCGTGCGTCACGCTGATCCGGTCATAAACGCAAAACTCGTTGAATTCCTCTTTCGTCACCACATCGCGAACCAACTCTGCCGCCACCAGTTCGGGAATGCCTTCTGCCTGAACCGAGAGGTCGATCAGCATCGGCTCCGTTTCCTGAGTCTCAGCTGATTGGCTGCGTCCTTCAATCACGCGCATGGTTTCGTGGGCCACCAGGTGGGCGTATCCTGCTCTTAAGGCAGGAGTTCTGGCAACGAGTGTAGGGTGCTTGGCCGCCGATCGAACCACCTCGTGGGCAAAGGCGTGGATCTCTCTCTGGAGTTTGTCCATCCAGTAACGGATCATTTTCACGCGGTCCGCTTCGCTGTATCGAAACAGGTGAGGACCCACGTTTTCAATCGTCAGATGGGTGTCCGGCGGGGGCTTTCTGGAAGTCTCGGCTGGGGTGAGATGATCACCCTCTTCAAGCGATTCCTGATATTCAGCGTAAGAAATTTCACCACGGGCGAATCGGTCGGCCAGGTCGCCGGCAATCTTGTGCTTGATGGTCAGGTGGCGAAATGTCGGCCTGGCGATCAGAATCACTTCTCTGGAGTAGGCGTCCTCTTTGACACGCGCATCCTCAGCGTCGATCTCCCAGCGCAGATATCCGGTACGAATCATGGGCGGACCAGGCTCCGGGAATCGTCAGAAGTTGTTCAGGTAAAAGATCTTCGAGTCATCATCCACCTTGGATGGTGGGAACGATCAGGATTTCGGGAGCAGATTCATCGAACGTTCGGATCATGGTCGTCCGGCCTGGTCCATCGAGCCGAAATGCGAGCCGGCCGGCAGTGAAATTCTCTTCAAACAAGGTGCGGGCATTGCTGGTGGATTCCACGTCCGTCAATTCCCACTGAGCCAGGCAAAGGTCGCCGTGACCGGTTTTGAGAATTCTCAGCTTTTGCTTCTGATTAGGTTGCTCTGGCATGGGTGCTGATCTCCAAAAAAAGGAGGTGTTCCAGTCGTTCTCAATCCATTCACTGAACCAGTTCATCCATTATGGGCGTTTGCCAGTGATTTGGAAAGGCAGACTCAAACGGACGATTCACTCCGTCTGCCCTGCCCGATTCCCAGTCAGTTCCGTAATCGAGCCGCCGCCGGGGCCTGATGTGGCTTCGTAAGTCGTTCCCCGCCAAGTCACCCGGCCTGTCATGCACATGCGAATGACGTGGACATAAATCCAGTCGGAGATCAACCCTGAGAGCGGGTAATAGACGGTGTCGTACCAGCGGGCCCGGTTGAAATGATAAACTCGGGCGATCACCGTAAACATCAAGCCGAGATGGGCCAGCGAGAGCCAAAGTAATTGCCAGGCCTGGTCGGCACTGCCTGAGCCGCTCACGATCAGCCCCAAGGCGACGAATGGCATAATATAGGCAGGCTGGGTATAGATCATCGGTTCGATAATCTTCCAGATGGCTGTCCAGACACTGCGGTTCCAGGCATCGTAATAAATTCTGGCCCAGCCCTGGACTTGCGATTGCAGGTCGGTGTACATGCGTGTGGAGCAGAGGTCAGGCGCGTTGGCGGTTAAAACCCGTTTCTTGAGGCCTTTTTTAACAGCTTTGGCGAGATAAATGTCTTCGACAAACTTGTCGCGCACGGATTCATGGCCGCCGGCTGTTTCGTAAACGGAACGTTCGATCAGGATGTACTGGCCGTTGGCAAACGCCATCCCACACCAGTCAGCGTTGACCAGTTCGAGCGGGAACGATCGCATCAGGACCAGTCCACAAAGTGGCTGATTGACTCGTTCCCAAAACGTGTCGCAGCGCATCTGTGGCAAAAGGCTGACCATGGAAGCCTGTCGATCGTGGGCCCATCGAAGGACGATCGAGAGGCAGTCGGGGTGGTGTCTCGTGTCTGCATCCACAAACAGGAGCCAATCGCCGGTAGCCTTTTCCATGCCACGTTTTAGGGCATAAGTTTTGCCGGTCCAGCCAGGAGGCC
>CAMBZY010000510.1 GCA_945872325.1 Candidatus Kuenenia stuttgartensis
TCAGGATCGATAAATTTACAAAATTGCATCCGTTTGATCGTAACGGCATGGATCATCTTCAATTTCTGAATCTGGTTTTTGAGTTCATAAAATAGACCTTTGGCGCGACTTGCAAGCAGTTCTCAAACCACATTTTCCTTGACCTTTTGTATCTTCAGGGCCTAGAATCCTAGATTCGAAACTGATGTGTCGCTATGAGAATTTGAGAGAGCCGAATGAGCCGACGATTTGTCAATGAGCTGAACAATGGCGATAACGTGGACGACGTTTTTCTGGTCGTCCAAAAGCAGACGCGAGCCAATCGTCAGGGCAATCCCTACCTCTTCCTGGAGCTTCGCGACCGCACAGGTTCGATTGACGCCCGCCTTTGGAATATCCCTGAAAATTCCGCCCTTGGTTTTAACGAGGGTGACTATGTTCACGTTCGTGGCAAGGTGCAGGTGTTTCAAGGCGCTTTGCAGATGATCATGACCTATCTGGAGCCCCACAACGGGGCAGGCATTGAAGCCGGCGATTTTATTCCCCAGTCGCACGTCAATCCTGTCCTGCTTCTCAAGCAGCTCCGCGAGATTCTCTATAAGATCGGCAACGTGCATCTCAAAGCACTTTGCGACGCTTTACTGATGGACGAACCACTGATCTCCAAGTTGATGTCTGCCCCGGCTGGCGTCAAAAATCACCATGCTTATCATGGTGGTCTGCTGGAGCATATCGTGACACTGATGCAAGTCTCGGAACGAATTCTGCCGTTCTATCCGATCGTCGATTCAGACATTCTCATGGTTGGGATTCTGTTGCACGACCTCGGTAAAGTAGACGAACTGGCATACGACCGGACTTACTCCTATTCGGATGAAGGCCAGTTGATCGGCCACCTGGTGATGGGTGTCGAGATGCTGACAGCCAAGATCAAGGAAGCCGAAAAGCTCACCGACGAGCCGTTCCCCGTGGAACTTGGGCTGCGTTTGAAGCACATGATCGTGAGCCACCACGGGACCCTTGAATTTGGGTCGCCCAAGGTTCCGATGACGCCGGAAGCCCTGTTCCTGCATCACATTGACAACCTGGATGCCAAGCTTCACGCCATCACCAAAGAGATCGAAGATCACCCGCATCGCGACAGCACCTGGACCCCTTATCAGAACAGTCTCAATCGCAGGCTTTTCAAGGGCGGTGGAGCAGAAGCTCTGGGGCAATCCTTAACAACTGGCGACGAGTAAAGCCCTTCATACTGGTCTTTTACCGCCTTTCTCCGATACAATTTGTAAAGTGGTCGATTTGCGGAAATCGACCACTCTGGTTCGGGTACGTCCCCGAAATATTTTCGCCGGGAGGCGTAATCGAACATGACTGATTTTGATGAATCCGAAGAACTTACGGACGATCCTGATAACCTGATTGAAGCTTCTGATATGGAAGAAGCTCCCACCATGCGCAATCCAGCCAATGTGCTTGAGCCAGACATGGCCGACATTTGGCCGAAGATTCGCCAGGTTCTTACGGATCACAAAGGCCAAAGCCTGACCGTCAAGGCTCTTGCGCGACGCATGAACTTTGATTCCATCCAAAGCATTACCCTCAGACGAGCTGTGAAGAAGCTGCTCAAGATGGGCAAAATTGTGATGGGTGGTGGGAAAACTCTCGCCCTGCCCACACGACTTGGCAAGATCGACCCTGTCCGGATTCTCAAACGGCCTGAAGCGACCGCCGAAAAACGCGATGAAAACCTGATCAGGGGAATCTTCAAACGCCATGCACGCGGATTCGGATTCCTGAGACCGATGGATAAGCTCGGAGCAGGCTCGAAGCAATTCGACCTGTTTATTTCTCCAGGCGATTCAGCCGATGCTGCCACGGGCGACGAGGTCCTGGTCAAGCGCGTCAAGAGCACGAAAAGCAAAGGCGCTGGCGAGGCCAGAATTGTCGAAGTTCTGAAGCGTGCCGCTGGCAAATTTGTCGGGACGTATTACGAAGAACGCGGCAAGGGCTGGGTCAGGATCGATGGAACTCAGTTCCCTGAGCCATTGGAGCTGGGCGACCCTGGGGCAAAACGAGTTCGCGTGGAAGATAAAATCGCGGTGGAAATCACCCGATATCCGACCATGGATCGCCGAGGGGCCGCCGTGATTGTGGCTGTCCTGGGTCAGCATGGCCAACAGGGCGTGGAAACGCAGATGATCCTTCATGCTTATGAACTTGACCCAGAATTCTCTCTGGAAGTTCAGGCAGAAGCCCGGGCCCACGCCCGACTTTTCGAAGCCATGCTGGCCGATGGGAAGTTCCCGAACAGGACAAATTTTCGCGACGATTTGATCGTAACCATTGACCCAGCCAAGGCTCGCGACTTTGATGACGCCATCAGCCTTCATCAATATGAGAACGGGCACTGGAGGCTGAGAGTCCACATTGCCGACGTCTCGGCGTTTGTCGAAACCAACAGCATTCTCGACACGGAAGCTCGCCGAAGGGGAAATTCCGTCTACCTGCCCGACCTGGTCGTGCCGATGCTGCCTGAGATCATTTCCAACAGCCTTGCCAGCCTTCAGGCCGGCGAGCCACGGCTGGCCGTGACGGTGGAGATTCACTTCTCAACCGAAGGCGTGGTCACGAGTTCGGAAGTGCATCGTTCGGTGATTCTGGTCCGCCAGAGGTTCAGCTACGAACAGGCCTTCAGCGTGATGATGACGCCACCAGACCAGCCAGTGACTGGCCTGGAAGTGGCCGACGATGTACGCCAGCTTTTGGGACGTATGCACAGGCTGGCCATGATCTTGCGCGAACGGCGGTTCCGTCGTGGAGCCCTGGAACTCAACCTGCCTGAAATTCAGCTCACCCTGGACGATGATGGACATGCCAAGGGTGCCCAGTTGGTCGTGAACGACGACAGCCACCAGGTGATCGAAGAGTTCATGCTTTCGGCCAACGAAGCCGTAGCCCGCCAGATCACCCAGGCTGAAGTTCCGTTCCTGAGGCGTGCCCACCCAAACCCAGATCCCCTTAAGCTGAATGCGCTTGCAGAGTTCGCCAAAGAGGTTGGGTATCATGTGGAAGATCCGGAAAACCGGTTTGAGCTTCAAAAGTTGCTCAAAGAGACGGCTGGGAAGCCAGAGCAGCACGC
>CAMBZY010000511.1 GCA_945872325.1 Candidatus Kuenenia stuttgartensis
GGACTCGATCGGTAAACCGATCCACATCCCTGCCGAAAGTGAGTCCTGCGTCTTGGGTTCTGCCATGTCGGCAGGATTGGCCGCCGGAATTTACGCTGATTTTGATGCGGCATCGGCCGGAATGGTTCGCATCGAAAAAGTGGTCGAGCCAAACCCATCCATGAAGCCAGTCTATGACGAAGTCTATGATCGCTATCAGGAAACTTATTCTCGCTTGAATGGCTGATCAGCGAATTCTATTTCTAATTGATGAATCGAGCCCGGCCAATTGGCTGGGCTCGATCGTCTGATTCATTAAGAGCGAGCGATCAATTTCATCTCAGCTCATTCGCAGATCCGGAATTCGATGCACCAATCGTTCGGTTTGTACCGCCGGCCACATTCCCTAATTTGGTGCGGGCATGTTCGATTGCAGAACGTAGCACATAATCTTCGGCGTTATTTCCTGATCCACTGGTTGCTTCAGCATTTGGCTTGGCCACCTGACGAGTGATGATATTCGGAGTCACGCCCTGGGTGTAAGGCCGGTCCAGTGGAGAATAAAATCGGGCGGTGGTCAGCTTCAACCCAGCGGAGACAGAGACCATCGGGAAAATGCTTTGCACAGATCCTTTGCCAAAGCTCCGCTCGCCCATCACTTCCGCACGTCCGTTTTCCTGGAGCGCACCGGCCAGAATTTCACTGGCGCTGGCACTGTCGCGGTCGACCAGAATCACGAGCGGGAAATTCCAATCCACTTCAGGTTTGGCTTGATAGATCTGGCTTTGGCCGTCGGATCGGCCCCGGGTGGTCACGATCACGCCTTTGGATAAAAACTGGTCGGCAATCTCGACTGAGCAGTTCAGCAGGCCGCCCGGGTTGCCCCGAAGGTCGAGAATCAGCATCTTCATGCTCTTTGAATTCAGCTGTTCCAGAGCCGTTCTAAGCTCACGATTGGTTGTCTTTTGAAATCCTGTCATCTTCAGGTAGCCGATACCCTGCTGAGGGTCGATCATCTTGACATCTACGATACTTTCCACATCCACAGGCCGTCGCATCAGACGCACCTTGCGGCTTGGGGCACCTGAATGACTGATCACAAGCTCAACACTCGAACCTTCCTGACCTTGCAAACGAGAGGCCGCCTGATCCAGCCCAAGGCCTTGCAAGGCTTGTCCATCAACAGTCGTAATCACCTCACCCACAGCCAGCCCAGCTTCAGCCGCTGGCCCACCTCGAATCACTCCGGTCAGAACAAGGCCGTTGGGATCATCTTTAAGCTCGACACCAAGTCCAACGAAATTCCCGTCGATGACGGCATAAAGATCTTCCAGCTTGTCAGGTGTCAGGCAGCTCGAAAATTCGTCGAGGGCATCACTTGCACCGAAAATAAATTCCATGTAAACAGCTTGTCGCGAGATTCTGGCGGTGGCCCAGGCTGTATCCGCAATCGTGGCGACAATTTCGTTGGCTTTTTCACGATTTGGGGCGAGTACATTGGACCGGTTCTGACGCAGCCATGCACGCAGTTCTTGAATCTGGGCTGTGGTGGCCTGAGACGCGTTGAGCCTTTGGAATTCAGGGTCGCGAAGAGCCACTTCAAGATTGTCCACACCGCGTCGGCCGAGGCTTGAAAGTTCGACTGGGTCGACATAACTGTTATCAATCCGGGTCAGGATTTCGCTGTAAAGCTTAACGCAATCGGCGGCATTCATTTGAAGCAGGATTCGGCGGAAGCTTTGATCCTGATAACGCTTATGCAAACGTAAGTGCATTTCGCATAAGACAAGACGCTGGCGGAACTCGGTCCGTTGAGGCCATTTGGCCATGGCCGATTCATAAAGGTCAGCAGCCTTGCTCCACTCGCGATTGATCTCGAGCTTAAGGCCATCGCGGTAAATCTGATCCGAGCCATCGGAGGGATTGGCTGTATTTGCATTGGGCACCGGTGCGGGTGCCACAGCATCGGCTGCGTGCAAGGCTGAATAAGTCAGTGAAATCAGGCAGGCTATAGAGCCCAGGTGCCGGAATCGCGGAGAAATCACCGGATGGACCTCGCAGGAATTATCGACGACAAGATCGGCGTTCAAGATGCGTATTTGAGCGAGTGCGAATCAAGCCAACGTTGTCGAAATCCCTTCGAGCGCCCGGACTTCTCATGATGTCAATCGAAGAACGGGTACCAATCCCATGGTGTCTACTCGTGTGGCGAATCATACTGGTTTGACGGGTGCCATCAGCCAAGGCCGTTTGGCCTGAATGAAGTCGTTTGTCATTCCAAAGTGGAATATATCACATGTTTGGTTCCTTGAGGTTTGTACTGCCAAGAATTTTCACTGGGGGTGATTTCCATCTCAAATGAGGCAAGTCTTCATCCCCAAATCCAGGCCGAAATCCGGATCAATCTGGCCGAATTGGAAAATCCGGTTGACGCTGAGGGGCAGAATGGTCCAAAATAGATATATCTGAACACATATCCTCTGCGTCCATTCCAAAATGAACTGTTCGACCAGACGAACTGCACTTCTGATGATCAGTCTGATGATGGGCTTTTGCCAATCAGCAAATGCCTCTCAGTGCCGTCACGTCGATCGACTGGTTATGGCGGAAGAGAAACTGACGACCTGGGAAACTTCCAACGAACCGGTTTGGGAACTCACGACAGGCTCCAACAGTGCAGTCAGGTCAAGTGACTGTCATGATGAGGCCATTCTTACAGGCTCTGCTGGCCTTCACCCAATGATATGGGGTGAGTCAACCTTCGTTCTGATATCCAGTCACGAAAAGCCGGTTTATCCGCCGTTTATTGATGAGTCATTTGACTATTTGCAGAGTACGCTAGACCCTCGTCCTCCAAGAATTTGATTTTTTATGAAACTCGAACTCCGCTGAGTCGGAGTTTTTAGCTGCGTTGATCTGCTTGATTCCATTCATTCGGATCAAAATTTGAAAAAATATTGTCATGGTGGATTTGGTCCACCAGAAATTCACGATCGATTGGACTCCTCTGAAACGGTTCTTTAAACATGAGCGAAGCCACACCTCCAGGGCCAATCAGACGCCCGCGATTTGTCTACGTACCAGCCATCGGCCCAAAGCTGAAGCCACTCCTCTGGGTCGTGCTTCTCGGCTT
>CAMBZY010000512.1 GCA_945872325.1 Candidatus Kuenenia stuttgartensis
TGGATATATTGCAGGCGGGCTTGGTTTCCCAGGCGGCCAGTGTGTACAGGCGTTTCATGCCTGGCATCCGGAAGTGTTCACAGAAGGAGCACTTTCCATGTTCCGAGATTATTTCGCTTTTTTCAACTGGTGGAACATGATGGAGACCAGTTTTGGCCTGATCTTTGGCTCGATTCTGGGCCTTGGCCTTTGGGCGAATCGCAACCTGATCTCTTCGGATACGACCACTCCAGAAGTCTCGATCAAGCCTGAATGGGAGGTCTTACTTGTGGTGGTTCACACGATCCTGCTGATATGTGCAGAGTTCGTAAAACTACCTTCAAGTCTTTGGCTCATATCACGATACATTGAATTTGGGTTGGTTATGGCCATCATTCCGATGGTCGGAATTGTCGGAGGCCGACTCTGGCCATATCTGATGGTTCTGCCAATCACGGCGATACCAATTTGCGGAAAATCACTTCGGCAAATGTTGGCTGAACAATTCTTTACTTTGCCAGGCACAGGCTGGTTGTTTCTGGTCATGATTCCAGTGGGAATTACGCTTTGTGTCGCTGCCTGGCTCATCAGCAACAGTGATAGGAATCAGCGAGCCAGTCGTTTTGGGGCCGTCGCATTGCTTGTGACCACTTGGCTTTACTTTGGCCTGAACACGCAGTTTTTTCATGCAGCGTGGCCATGGGAGCAATGGACGGGTAGAACCCCGAATCAGATCATTAACATGATTTGTACCATTGGCCTGACCAGTCTGGCGATCAGTCATTTGCGCAAAACCGAGCCTGAATTGGAAACGGTGCAATCGGTCTGAATCCGTCAGTTACGCCAAAATTTCGCGACGAATCTTTGGCGTTTCGGCTGGCCCGATCAGGCGTGTGTTGAGGCCTTGGCTCTTGTAACTCAAGTGGAATGGGTCAAGGCCAAGGAGGTGGAGAATTGTGGCCTGAAGGTCGCGGATTTCAAAGGCGTTTTCGCTGACCCGATAGCCAAGATCGTCAGTGGAACCAATGGTGACACCAGGTTTTACACCACCGCCGGCCATCCAGATCGAGAAGCAGTGGATGTGGTGATCGCGGCCGAGGAATTTCGACCCACCACGAGCCTCGTTCATAGAGGTTCTTCCAAACTCGCCACCCCAGACGACCAGGGTGTCGTCGAGCATTCCACGTTGTTTAAGGTCGGTCAGAAGGGCGTCGATCGGCTTGTCTACATCACGACACTTTTTAGGCAGACCCGTCACAATATCGTTATCGGCACCGGTTCCGTGCATGTCCCAGCCCCAGTCAAAGAGTTGGACGTAGCGAACGCCTTGTTCCACCATCCGGCGGGCTAAAAGGCAGTTGTTGGCAAAAGTGGACTTGCCCACCTCAGCCCCATACATGGCCAGCGTGCGAGGGTCTTCTTTGCCAATGTCCATGACCTCAGGGACACTGGTTTGCATCCGGTAGGCCAGTTCGTATTGCTCGATTCTGGTCAGGGTTTCCGGATCACCAAATTCTGTAAGCTCTTGCTCATTGATGGCTTTAAGAGCGTCAAGGCTGCGGCGGCGATCGTCCTGAGTCATCCCATCAGGATTGCTCAAAAAGAAGATGGGCTCGGTACCGGTTCGGCATTGAACGCCCTGATAAACCGATGGCAGAACACCGCTGCCCCAGACGGATTTACCGGCTGTGGGATCGGTTCCACCAGAGACCAGAACGACGAAGCCCGGCAAATTCTGGTTTTCGCTGCCAAGCCCGTAAGTCGTCCATGCTCCAAGCGCAGCACCACCGGCGCGATTTTCGCCAGTGTGGAGGAAAAGCTCGGCGGGAGCATGGTTTATCTCTTTGGTGACCATCGAGTTGATGATGCACATGTCGTCAGCATGCTTGGCCATTCCCGGAATGACTTCGCTGATCCACTGGCCGGACTGGCCGTGACGGGCAAACTTCCAGGGCGTTCCGAGCATCACTGGCCGACCTTTGATGAACGCAAACCGTTCGCCATTAAAGATCTCGTCAGGGCAAGGCTCCAGGTGATGCTTGACGAGCGCTGGCTTCCAGTCAAACAGATCCTGCTGGGGCGGCGAACCGCTCATATGTAAATAGATGACCCGCTTGGCTTTAGGCGCGTGATTAGGCGGCCTGACTGCCATCGGACCAAGCTTTTGAGTGCTATTGGAATCGGCAGATATCGCTTGGTTTTTGCCGATGGTTTGACCTAGGGCAACTGCTCCCAAACCGACTTGGCAACGGTTTAGAAAGTGCCGACGGGTGACGTGTCGGGCCCATTCTGTGCGGATCTGATCTTCCAGACGAATCAATTTTGTCATGGGACTGGATCAACCTTTCGTCAGAACCGCATCGAGGTTCAATAGTACGTTGCCAATCACGCTCAAAGCGGCTGCTTCCTGAGCTGAAACGCTGGTTGGTAATGCACCTAACTGGCTTTCGGACATGGCCTTGGCTGCCTTTGGATCGGCTTTATAGCGGTCAAACTCTTGGCTGTAAAGCGTTTGCAAAACCTTCAGGCGTTCTGGGGTGATTCCCCGAGCGGTCGCCAGCTTGTATCCGTAAGAGATTCTGGATTCAGGGGTTGCACCGCCCTCGCGAATCATTCTTCGGGCCAGGGCCTGAGCTGTTTCGACAAAAACCGGGTCGTTTAAAGTGACATAGGCTTGAAGAGGCGTGTTCGAACCAATCCGGCGAATGGAACAGACTTCACGGCTCGGCGCATCAAATGCCGCCATCGAAGGATAGGGCGTGGTGCGTCGCCAGAATGTGTACAGGCCACGACGATATTTGTCAGGGCCAGCGCTGGTCGGCCAAGTCCTCTGACCATTGAAAGCGGCTTGCCAGATATTTGCTGGCTGAGGTGGATAAACCGATGGACCACCAATGGTTGGAGCGAAAAGACCGCTGATAACCAACGCTTGGTCACGAATCGTTTCGGCCTCAAGACGCATTCTCGGATAGTGCGATAAAAGGTCATTCCGAGGGTCAGTCTCGCGGGCTTTTTCCGTGGCCTGCGACGACTGGGCGTAGGTGGCGGAATTCACGATCTGGCTCACCAGCCACTTCACATCCCACTGATGTTCCATGAATTCTGTGGCCAGAAAATCCAACATTTC
>CAMBZY010000513.1 GCA_945872325.1 Candidatus Kuenenia stuttgartensis
CGAAGTCCAGTTCCTGGAAATCCCTGACAAAATTCAAGCCATTCAGAGTCAGGATCAAGAGCAGGCCCGGCGGTGGCGATCCGCCGTGCGTGAGGCGTTTCACAAAGCATTTCAGGAAGGCTTTGTGGTGACAGACTTTATCCGTGGAGGAACGGGGGCCAAGCGGTGTTATTATCGCCTGGAGCGAAATATCTGGGTTTGAGCGAGGTTCAGTTGCGACTGGCTGAGACTCGTACTTGATTGGGCTCGGAAGTGGCTCGAAAAATATTTTCGTGTTGCACATAAGCCTCAAGACCGACTGTTTTCCCAAACCTTTCGAGCTCTGTGCGAACCATGGCGGGCTGGAGGTCGGTAGGCAGGAAGGCTTCCATGATCAGGGAGAATCGTGTTCCGTCCACACGGGCATGGAGGTCGAGAATATTGACCCCGAGATTGGCCAGACAGCCTGCGATTCCGTGAATATTGCCGGGCTGGTCGAGTCCGAGCACAGTCAGGATATAGCGTTCGCCTTCGCCGCTAACGGTTTCAGTGGACTTGAGATTTCCATCGAGCACGTTGACTTTAAGCTGAAAGCGTTTGCCGCGTGAGCTGATGGATTCGGCAATTTCCGAGCATTCCTGAGGGGTATCAAACTCGACGGCGAGAATGATCGTAAAGTAACCTCTCATGACTGTCTGAGAAAGTTCGAGGATATTTCCGCCGATATCGCGCAGGGTTCCTGTGACGCTGTGGATGATTCCAACCCGGTCGGCTGCAGTGACTGTGACAACGTATTGCGATTTTTCAGGCACGTGCGAAATTCCTTGAAAGTCGGTCAGTTTGAGGGGAACTTGAGCGACAACGCTTCAAGATTCCACTCAGAAGGATTATCATATAGAAATCGTGGTGAATTTGGATCGGCAGAGGTTCTGGATTGAGGAGAAATTCGAGATGAGTGGACCAATTGTCCGTAAGTATGGCTTTCCGAACTTTGATGAAATTTTTGGGAAACGCGACCTGGAGCACGGGGTTGAAGGCAAGAAAGCCGTGGACCCGCTGAACAGGGAAGCTAAAGAAACGACGGATTCGGCAACAAAGAAAAATGAGACAGAAGCCAGCGATAAAAAGTAAGGTGGCTGGGGCGAAATTATTGCCCACGGAAGTCAATATCGAGGCGGTCGGCCAAGGTCACTCTGAGCTTGCTGATCGCTTCCGACTTCACGTTCGAAACCGTCTTGGGTGTCACGCCCCAGCGGGCTGCGATGTCTGAAGGGCTGTCGCCATCAATGGTTGAGCGAATCAGCTCAGCCTCTCGAGGTTCGAGAGAATTGGCAATGATCGACTCCAGATCCCTCCCAATCGCGACCTCATCAGGGGAAATCGAATTACGGTCGGGAGTGGAGTTGCTGGACTCGTTGATGGAAACGGTCAGACGGCTCATCTGACGTTGAGTCTGTTTCTTGATTTGATCCAAGGCTCGTAAAAAGTCTTGGCCCATGGGCGTGTCGCGGCTCACCAAAGTGCTTAGCCCGTCACGACCTACGGAACTTGCCAAGCCTTCGAACTGGTCGCGTCCCCAGCGTTCAAGCAGAACCATGTAAACGGATTGCGTGCAATCTTCGTCCTGAGGTGGCTCAATCCCGGCCTTTTGCCAGGCACGGTTCAGGTATCGTTCCATCCGGCCGTAGCCCATCTGCGAGAGCGATTCGCTGTAAGCGTCGGCCAGAGCGATGTCTTTGGATGAGGCTGCATTCGCCCGTTCAGCAATCGCCGCATCCCAGGCGTCGATGAGTGGGGTGGTCGATTCACGCTCGACAGCATCCGTTTCCAAACCGACAGCCGCTGCCGACCACGTAGGCTGGGGAACGTAAATTGAGCTGGAGTCAAGGGTTGAATCTGGTGCTGGAAATGCGGCATTCAGCAGGCATAGGGAATCCATAGATTCCACATCTGGCTGATAACGTCGTCTCGAAGGGCGGGGCTTCTGTGCCTTGCCTTTATTGCTGTTTCGAGAATTCGTTTTCAAAGCCGTTGCCATTGCTTGATTTACCTGATTCCAGACAAAAGAGTGGAAGGCTGTCAACCGCGTCCTATCCCTACTAAACGACATATCTATACGAATCATCCAAAACCGTCGAGATCAATTCTTGTGGAAAGGTTGGTCAGGCAGAATCTCCACCCATTTCCACAAACAATTTCGCGGCTTGATATCATCATATCGCAATCTAATGAACTATACGAACCAAAACCGGATTTGTGTCAGAAATTCGTCGTGAAATTCTGAAAAACTAAAAACTTCAGCCAATTGGCATAGAAAGCGGGGCAGGCACCTGAGTTTTCCAACTGGCCATCCTGGGGTATTTCCCACACCGTTAAGCCGTGGATGATTTAAGATAAGGATCATACCGGATTCCGGGGTGATGGCCTAGAGAGTGTTAGTAGGCATGTTTTTTGGTTGAGGTCTCGGGTTTAAAGATCATCACTGCGGCTTGATCCGACTTATAAACCAGAAAGGATCCTGTTTGAAATACCCTCATTGCCAAACCGGCTTTCGGTTGGTTTAAAACTGGAATTTGTTTTCGGCCTGATCCTTAGTGAAGATCACCTCGAAATCCGACATGAGCCTAAGATGATTGGCTTGCTTGTATGATGGCCTTGGCTAGTGAGTTTATTTTGCAAGTTTGGAAAAATGGTGGAGATGTGTCATTGGCACTTGAAGTTTTGCGGACATTTCTTATGTGCTGGTGGCTCCGCTTGGAGACCATTGGCATCCGGCTGGTGAACCAATCGTGATGGATTCGGTCAGTCTGGCGTTTCTACTATCATCATTCTTACAAAAGTAAAAAAGATTTTTTTTTTGTTCCAAATCTGGGTCCGGCTTCTTTAGGAAAAGTGGCGTAATATCTTGAAAATATATGGGTTATGTTCGAATTCTTGAGGTAGGTCTTGCCCGTTCCTGGGAAGTTTTACGAGAGAAGATCTTGAGAAACTACATGTGTAGTTGATTTGTTGATGATTGGTAGTGTTGGTTCTAAATGCCGGTTCATGTGATTGGCCAATCAGATTTCCCCTATGATTCGGCTGTTTCCAAGGGGGTTTGGAAAATAGTTTCTGGAGATT
>CAMBZY010000514.1 GCA_945872325.1 Candidatus Kuenenia stuttgartensis
GTGACCCGGATTACGGAGTTTGGGGCGTTTGTCGAGCTCACCGATGGTGTTGAAGGCTTGCTGCACGTCAGCGAACTTTCACCGAATCGGGTCCGCCGGATTTCTGACATTGTGAAGACAGGTCAGGCCGTCGAGGTTCAGATCCTTTCAATTGATCCTGAGCAGCAGCGACTGAGCCTTTCCATGAAGGCTGTGATTGAGGCTCGGGAAGAAGAAGCTCTGGAAGCGGCTGATGCAGCACTTGCTCACGAGCCAGCCAAGCCGAAGCCAGAACGCAAAGTGCCTTTGAAGGGCGGCTTGGGCGATGGCAGCCAGAATCTGTTTAAGCTCAGCTGATTTTAGTCATAAACAGAGACTGACAAATGAAAAGAGCCGGCCCCATGGGGTCGGCTCTTTTGTATTCCACTTCTCGGAAAATTCCCGGATCAGAGCTTCGGGTTGGTTTTTCGGAGGTATGAAGTGACGTCCCAGATACCGAACGTAGAATTGATTTTCTTGTTCGATGGGAACTGTCGTCCCATGACGATCAGGTTTCCAGTCGGTATCCGAGTCGATTTCGCTGGAGATGGGACGGGTGTACTTGGAGCATTCGGCGGAGTGACAACGCCTCGCGTGACGTCTTTACTAAAGGCATAGAAAGCGTCGTTCGGGTTATCAGGGGTCACCGTGGAATTGTCCACTATGCCTTCCACCTTGGCTTGAACGCGGCCCCCTCCAAGCTTAATGGCGTCAGGCGAGTCGTAAAGCCCGTTGTAAGGCTCAACGGACGCAGCGAAAATCGAGTCGATGATATTCCCTGCAATCAAGGCACGAATCGCACCGCCCAAATCGGCCACCGTATTGGTGTCAGCGGTTTGAGAGCGGAATTCATTGGTCAGGTCCTGATTAAGGCCTGAGAGTATCGTGCTATCAACAATATCGCCACCGGATCGGAAATATCCAAGTTGGCGACTGACCTTCACTTCCGAACTCACGGCCCCACGGTTCATTTCCAGGCGGCTCATGGTGTGTGTATGGATGGTGACGTTATCCATACCCAGACCAAATTGGCCGTATCGAATCCCGTTAGGACTGAGAGCGAGTACGTTACGAGTTTCGCCACCGATATTCACTTTTCGGATTTGGGTTCCGGACTGGACACCAAAATTTGTGGCATTGTTACGGACCACAATATCCCCAATCGCTCCGCTGATCTGAGTCTGGATCGCCTGGCCGATATATTCGCCGGAGGATCGGACCACTGTTCCGCCTCCACCAATGTATCCTGAGGAAGCCTCCGTGGCTGTACCACCGATCTCGTTGGCCTGAAACACGTTCAGACGGCCAATGACTTCCAGCTGTATAGAATCATCAATGGATTCAGCCGTTGACGACGCGGCAGCCTTTGAATCGCTCACGAACTTATCCACAAACACACCTGTACCGAGGTATGAAGGGATCCCAAGCTGGATAACAGCTTTGTCAGGGAAGTTGTTTGCAGACGGTGCAGGAATCCCCCCACCAGGGCTGGCGGTCATGTCCACACCGCCAAACTTCAGAGTGTTTACGCCATTATTCAGAGCCAGAGAGGCTGTGATGGGCACGGTTTGCCCACTTTGCGTAATCCCGAGCCAGAAGTCTGGAATATCGACACTGAAGACACCGTTGTTTGAGTTGTTCGTGAGAGAGTTCCCACCAAATTGACTCATGTTTTGGAAGAAGACTCGCCCATCGCCTCCGCTGGCAGCCTTCACTTCGCCCACAACACGGGTGGAAAGTGGCGCTGTTCCAGCAATTTCAATGGACTGGATCAGGGCAGGCGCACCCAAAGGCACAGGATTCCCGGCAGAGTCAGGCTGGTTAATCACGCGGAGTGAGCCTGGACCAATCAGTCGCAGGAACCATTTATCTCCATCAATATCAACGCCCTGAACAACTTGGGCCAAAAGCTTTCGGTCCTCAAGAATGTCCATCCCAATGCCTGCTGTAAATTGCGTATTACGATGCTTTACGCGTCTCATGGACCCTGACTCCTTGTGTGTGCCGGTCGGACGTTGTCTCGGTGACTCTGCGACCGACGACCCCCGTCACGCTCTTTTTTTTCCAAAACTCGCTCAGACTGCCCCTGCGAAATTCCACCTTTGGATATTCCTGATTCCTAATCTGGCATCTTCATGCTATGATTAGGGACAGCAGATCAATTTCTGGGATTAGATCCCGTAGCTGATCTGGTGGATCGCGTTATTTGGAACAGTCCGGATGAACGCGACGATCCTCACACCCTGCAAAATCGTCATCCTGTATACGCCAGCATGAGATTTTTGTTTGTCAGATGATCAGATTCGTTTGAGTTGGTTTACCCAAACAGACCCTTTTTCGAGGCAAAACCCATGGATAAGCCATTGCGGACACGGACATTTCCCATGAGTCCAGAGCGACTCGCGCGACTCCACAGGCTAGCTTTTGAACTGGTCCATGGGCCTGTCGATAAAACGACCATTCTTGATAAATTAACGATCGGCGTCAGAACATTTTACCGGGACCTGGAAACCTTAAGCGAATTTGGAATGCCAGCCATCCGAACCCGTTCAGGGTACCAACTTATGGCCCCTGAATCGGAAATCGAAGAAAAACTGCCGTTCCCGGACCCTTGTCTCAACTTCTCTGAAGCGAGGCAGTTAGCTACAAGTAACGATCCATCGGCACGGCCCATTGCGGAACAGTTTGGAATCGTTGTTTCGCAATTCAAGACATGAATTCCGGTGGAATCAGTCCCACCTGAACAATTTCAGGGCGAGGCTAAAGGTGATCACCGCCCAGGTGGTCAACACTCCAATTGGAGTCAGGATGGCCCCGAGGCCTGCGCCTTCGAGAATCACGGCTCTCAGGGCGTTCAGAAGTTGTGTCAGAGGAAGGATTTGTATGAATGGCTGAATGGCGTCCGGATAGACGTCTGGCGAGAAGAAGATTCCACCAAAAAGCCACATCGGAAACATGATCAGATTCATGAGTCCACTGACCGCTTCAGTCGTTCTGGCCCGGCTGGCAACCAGAAGTCCAAGGCCTGCAAAGGCAGATGCTCCAATGACTTCCACAATAATCAATGTGGCCCAACTGCC
>CAMBZY010000515.1 GCA_945872325.1 Candidatus Kuenenia stuttgartensis
ACAGATACTGGAGATATATTGACACTTACAGTGAATGTCGCTTGCGAACCTGCTCCGGAGCGATCGAGGTTCAACAATTCGGGGCTTACGTTTAGAGTCACGGATAAACCTCCACCTGCATTGGCTGCAAATGGCTTTTTAAGGAAATACAACTTCGAACGGTTTTGGCTCATCACTTTTAGTCCTTTTTTAAATACGCACAATCAATTCAGGCAATTTCGCTACTTCAGGACTATCCAGCCAATGATTTTTACAAACGACACTTGGTGGCAAATAATTCTCGGTACAATTTTGCATAACCGTTTGAATCGGTGCAGTTCCCGCCGATTTGACTTCGGTTACCCCCGCGATGGGCCAAGCCCTGATATCGATGTTTCAGGGGACATGGCCTGCATTCCAATATCTGACAGGAGTATCCAATCAGGCGATCCAGGTTCCACCACTTGCATACTGATAAGGGTCATAGAATGGGATGGGGATCAGTTTCCAGAAAAACGGGTCTGGCATAATGATCCCGCCGGGATAGGTAAAGACTGGTGGGATCAGAGGATCAGAATATTGGGGGATTGTCGTACCATCGATGATTCCAGGGCCAACAGGATCGGAAATCACACTTCCACTTAATTTAAAATTCGCGGTGACGGGTGTTGTTGATGTGGTCACGAGTCTCACTTGAAATCGATATTCGCCGGTATTAAGGATGACAGGATCTGTGCTTTCAGGCGATCCTGTACCAACGGTCATCGACCACAAAACACGGCCCCAACTGTCGATAACGGACGCTTCAAGCCGGGAAGTTCCGTTACTGCCCGACTCTAAATTCAAGCCATTCAAGAACTGAAAGAGCTGTGACTCAGCCACATAGAACTTATAGTTCTGAGTTGGTGAGGAGCTTGAAAGCTGTCCGGCAAGAAATGTCCTGGTTTCGGATTCAATTTTTGTGAAAAACGCTTCCACCTGGTAATTTCCAACCTGCCCGGTTTCGGATTTCAGACGAATTCGAACTGGATCTGACCCTTTGACACCAGTAAGCTGAACCGTCATTTGGCCGTTGTCATTGATCAGGATTCTGGAAGGAATCACCGTTCCATTTGGCTTTGTGACGACAATCTGTGGATTGACTTCCGTTGTGCCTGTAGAAAATGCGCGAATGGTCAATACCGATCCATGATCGGATTCGCCGGCGATTTGATAGAAATCCGTATCTTTGGAGTCTGCAAAACGACCTGAATCATGAAATGTACTGCCATGATCATCGTCATCATCTTCATGATCCTCACACGAATCCCCATCCATCAGTTGGCTTGCAAGCTCTTCTGGTGAGAGGTCAGGATGGTATCCTTTAAGGAATTCTGAAAGACGATCTGGCGAGACCAGCGATGCTTTGTCAAAGCACGCAGCCAGCCCATAGGACCCAACCTGAAATGCATTATTCGCGATCGGCTCAATTTTAACCAACAATTTTGAGCCTGGTGTTACCGAGGGAATAACAATCGATGCCAATCCTCCTCCGATATCCTGAACGAAAGATCGGCCGATCACGGCTCCCTTATCGTCCATCACCGAGATTTTTGCATTCAGCAAACTGAGGCCGCCGGTTTGCAACTTCAAGGTCACTTGGCCTGAATATTTGGATGGAACTTCAACGGAATAAAAATCGACGTCAGACGGAGTTGTGATATCGCCATATGCAACCACAGGAACGATTGCATTACGACTCGTCTGTGCCTTGAGACGGGTTGCATTTGAGGAGGAGTTATTGGAAGTTCTGGTCTCGAAGTTGTCAGGGCTGCGTTTGCCGTAAAGGTTTTGGACTGCGAGGATATCGGAGTCATCGAGAGTGGTCCGGGAACCGAGCGGTGAGCTCATGACAGACTGGGGATTTAGTGATGAATCAAGCCCAAGCGTATGGCCGACTTCATGAAGAGCAATGCGAAGGAGTTCGTCAGGCGATTTGTTGAGATTCAGACTCGTATTGAAAATCATGTCGCCTGAAGACGTGCCTGCCATGCCCGGATCAAATGGCATGGAAACGGCCAATGCATTGGGAGCCAACTCCACTCCACCGATACGGATATCACCAAATCGGGAATCACCTGTTGCCCGACCTGCTACCCCAAATTCCGATCCGCTGTCACTGACAATTCCGAAGTTGATGTTCGATTGGGCGCTCCAGATTTCAAAGGCTTGGAGCACAGACTTTTTCCAGAGACTGTTCGGAGAGTCGGCCAAGGTGGCGCTTAAAGAGAACTGGCTGTCCAACGTCTGATTCAATATATTTGGCTGACCGCTGATGAGGGTTGTGTTATCAGGGGCGAAACTTACGGTAATACGCTCTGAGTTCGGCCAGGGAATACCAAAAGTTGCGGGCACGCATCGCGATTCAAGAGAATCGTTGTGCAGCATATACTTCCGTAAATTGCGAGTCCCTGTGGTACTGATTTTCATTTAATTTTCCCCTGGAGCATCCGAATATGTCGTTGGTGTTGTGTACTTTTGCGATGGGGTCGGGATGATGACATCACTTTGTCCATTAGGTAGTCGAAATCGACTCACCAATCCGCCAAAGGTTTATGGAATTCTTGAACAAATCTTATACGAGGCTCCTGACGATCTGGGACACTTCGACAAAAACTTTTTTGCGGAAAGCCTTTGGATATCCGCATCCTATTTATAGACAACGACTTACATTCTAATGATCCTGAAAGCTGTTGGGCGAGAATTGGGTCTTTTTTTAAAATCGAACCGGGGCTAGCGCCAAGCCGGCTAGAAAAACAAAAAAATGGATTAGCGAGGGGTGTGCAAAAGGTTGGAGGCTTCGATCAGTTTTTTGAACCGGATATCCGCTCGGAGATTTGTCAGGTCAGGGTCTGTCAACGAGAGGTCCATCCATTTTCGATCGGATCTAAAGGCATCGGCAAGAAGCTGATAAGCCTCATCGGCATTGGCAGGAGTGGTTTTTGAAGTGGTAGCAAAAATCCCGGCCACTTGGTAGCAGATGGGTACACTTTTATCGAGCTTTAGGGCTAGTCTGGCATCTGACAACGCTTCTTGGTCACTTCCAATTCGAGC
>CAMBZY010000516.1 GCA_945872325.1 Candidatus Kuenenia stuttgartensis
ACGACCACCGGAAATTCAAGGCCCTTGGCCGAGTGAATGGTCAGAAATCGGATCTTGTCCTTGGGAGCATCCACAACGGCTTCATCGGCTTTGGCGAAACGGGTCAGGTCGGCGAGCCATTGGCGGATCATCGAAGGCCAGCCGAAGTCAGGGTCGTGGTCGAATGTTCTGGCTTCATCCACCAGCTTTTCCAAATTCGCGCAAGCCTGTTCAGGCTCCTCTGCCGTGGCTCTCAGAATCGCATCAAATTCAGTCTCAAAAATGACACGTTTGACAATCTCGCTTGGTTCTGCAACAGCTTTCATCTCACCCATTAAGAGGATGAAATCCTTGGCTTTTTGGAGAATCTGCTGATCGGTTTCGGTGACCTGAGGCATCTCGGCAGGATTCGATCTCCAGAACCGGTCTGCCAGTGTTGTGCCGGATTCGAGTTGGGCGAGGGTGAACAGGGTTTCATCAGAAATGTTGAACAGTGGGCCCCTCAAGGCTGCCGCCAGGCGAACATCGTCCATCCGATTCTCAATCACAGCCAGGAAATTGATCAGATCGCGAATCTCTTGGGACTGGAAAAACGCACCGACAGAATCCTGATGCACCTCAAAGCCCTGGTTGCGGAGTGCTTGTTCATAAATCCACCAATTTGAACGACTTCGAGTGATAAAGACGATGTCTTTTGAGTCTGCTTTCCAAGTCCGTCCATTCGAGTTCTTGGCACCCACCACCAATCCTTGATCGATCAGGTCACGCAGTTTTTGGGCAACGGCTTTGGCTTCAGCCCGGTGTTGTTCATGGCCAACTTCATCAACGTCATTCGACTCTTGAACGGCTGGCTCATCCTTGGATTTAGGCTTGGGCACCGTCCAAAGAAAATGCACGGCGGGTACGGAAACATTTAGGGCCTGATTTGTGGTGAGGCCCACCATTAACCCGGGATCGTCAGCCAGATAGCTGTACATGGAATCCTTCAGAAGATTCACAAAGTCAACGATCTGCTTGCAGCTACGATAGTTACGCATCAGATTCAGTTGGCCTTCTTCACGCATTTCATCCCGTAAGCGGAGCAAGGCATCCGGATCAGCGCCTCGGAACCGGTAAATGGCCTGCTTGACGTCGCCCACGACGAAGAGTTGGCCGGTATCGAACGGGTTCCCGGCGAGGGCTTTGAGAATTTCAGACTGAAGCCGGTCTGTGTCTTGAAATTCGTCCACCAGAAGGGTGTCGAATTTCGTGCGGAATTTGCCTCCAAGCGGAATCCCTCTCCCGGTGAGTTCGCTGGTCTTTTCAACCAGGTCGTCGAAGTCCACCGCACGTCGTGGGTTTTTCAAGTCGGCGTATTTCTGCTTGGTGGTTTGAGTGAGTCGGGCAAGCAGGATGGTTTCGGTGGCTGCATATTCAAGAAGTTTCGGGTTGGCTTGCATCAGGCTATAAGGTTCGCTTGTCTTAATCGCTTTCAAGATACCCAGATGTTCCTGTAAATCCTTACGCTTTGGTGCATTCCCTCCCAGAGACATTGCCGCCTGGATCAAGCCTCCAATTCGGTCTGGCTTTGCTAACATCATGGCTTCGGAAGCTTTAGACATGTTCCCAAGCCAGTTTTCGGTAAAGCCTTCTCTGGGCAGGAGAAAAATATCGTTTAGCACTTGCTCCAAAGCATTTGCGGTATCCTTGACCGCTCGTTTCCAGGTCTTAAGCCAATTTGAAGCAAGCGTTTCTGGCTCCATATCGGCGATCTGGCTGACGTGGGTCTGGTGATTTCCCTTGCCGATCAGATCCACCAATTGTTCAACAACAGCATCAAGCCTGTGCCTGGCTGCGTATTCGATCAGGATTGGATCGCCGCTTGAAAGTCGTTCGCGAACAGCCTCGCGTGCAGCCTCGCGTTTGAGGCCTGTGGCAATTCGGTCGTCAAGCAGACGAGCATCCGGATCGAGATCAAGTTGCTCGGCAAACTCCCTGCAAAGTTGTTCGTATAACGAGTGATAGGTGGAGATTGTGACACCTTCCATGGCGAACGATACGGATCGCCAATAGTCTGCGTCATCGGAGCTGGTTGCCAGTCGGGCTTCCTCATCACAGGCTTTTCGAATCCGGTGCCTGAGTTCAGCCGCGGCTTTATTGGTAAATGTCAAGACGCCTATCCTGCCCAAAGCGGCACGCTCAGCTGGCTCGGCAAGCGTTCCGTCCGGCTCGCGTTTTCCGAGCAGATGCAAAAAACGGGCCGTGATCGTACCGGTCTTGCCACAGCCTGCTCCAGCTGTCACTACCAGGCTCACGCCCTCTGTTTCAACTGCGATTCGTTGCTCTTGGTCCAATGGAAAGGCCATTGCAAAATTCTCCTCAATAAATATGTTCAGGGCAGGTGAAACAGGGTCAGGAGTTGATCTGAACCAAGGTGTTACGGTCGCGGAAGTTGTGGATTTCTCGAATCCGGCAGACCTCGCTGATCGCGCACGTTTTTTCACACCCGAATTCACGTGGTTTTACAGGGAAATGACCAGCCCTGATCCGCCCGACCAAGGTTTGGATGAATGGCAAATATTCGTTTTTCAGGATGTCCAGGTTGAGCGGATCTTTATCGAAAAGCCATGCCCGAATCGAGCTGTAGCCACCTTTGGATCGCTTCAAATACCAGAACCCAAAGTCGACCACCTCGTAAGACAAATTCTCGATTTTATGCCCATGCACCATGATGGCGTAAAGTGGAAGCTGGAGGTGTAGTTTCTTGCGTATCTTCTTTTCAGGAATTGGGTTACCTGCCTTATAGTCGATCAGTCGAACTCTGGCGACTGGGCCAACCACTTCGCCGTCAATGCGGTCGATCCGGCCGCCGACGCGAAAGCTCAAACCCGTCTGAGGCTCTTCAAGTTCCAGTGGATCAAGAACTTGAGTGGATCCGCCAGCTCGGATTTCGCAGTTCAGAACGGTCAGGTCGTCGGAGAATTCGGTGGTGGCGTTGATCTTGCCATTGCCTCTGGCATTTGATACAGGGGGACTGAGATCTTTATTAACCTGACTGGAGTAAGCCGCAAGCCGGTGTTCAATCCGCCGATGCTCCACTTCCCAACGGGC
>CAMBZY010000517.1 GCA_945872325.1 Candidatus Kuenenia stuttgartensis
CCTGCAAACGGATGTCGATCTTCTTATGGAGCTTGTTTAGGCTGAACATCCTGCTTCATGGTTTGATAAGCCGAAGTCAGACGCTTGATGGAGTGGTCCGTCAAAGGAGTGTGACCAATATCGACCGTGTTCCGCTTTGGCATATGGCAGGCGATACAATCGTCGGCAGGGCTTTTCACAAGTCTGGTCGGCATTGGTAGAGAGCAGCCCTTGTCTGCATGACAAGAGTTGCATTTCTTAATTGCCTCAGCGAGACGGTCCTTGTCGTTGCGATAATCATGAGGATTGTGGCAACTTGTGCAGCTCATTTTGCCTTCACTGGCGATGTAGCAGCGGCTCTCTTCCATCTGAAAAACATGGCTGACGGCTTTAAACCGGGCCAGTGGGTCGCCGATCGGAATCTTGTTGCGGGTGATAAACGTCTCGATGTCTTGGCCAGGCCGAAAGTCTGTCAAAGATTTGCCTGGAGCCTCTTCGCGAGCCTCAAGCTGAAGGTGGCACTGATAGCAGACATCGTCTTTTCTTGAATTGCTTAACTTCGCTGGATTCACAATCGTCGGGTCATAACCATTGACCAGCTTTTGCTCCTTGGCGTGCAACTCCCCAGGCCCGTGGCAACGCTCGCACCCAATTGTCAGCCCGTGCAGAACGATAGAATTATCGTGGTTGGTTTCAGGCCGATTCGAATGGCAGAACAGGCAAGCCTCTTGAATCTGGCGTCCAAAATGGAGGTTTTTGCTCTGGTAGCTTGGCGCCAGGTCATACTTCTCAAGCGACGTATACCATGAGATCGGTGATTGATGCAGAAACCCGGCTTTTTCTGTCAGGAACGAATTTCCGCGAGTGCCGGAACCAATCACCAGTGAAATTGGCTTCTCTATCTTCTTTAAAACCTTACCACTACTGTCAATCTCTTCTTCTATGTGGATCACAGCCTTGTCTTTGGTCTCAACCGAATACCGGAAATTGCCAGCAACAAACGGTTCCTTCTTAGGCAATGCGGCAAAGTCGGTAATCTTGCACATGGACCGACCCATCGGATGCTTGCGAAATGACTCCGTTTCCTGAACATGGCAATTCACGCACCCTGCATCACCTAGAAAAGAAACCTTCAAATCGGTGTTCTTGAATTCCTTCACATCGCCCTGAACCCGGTGTGATCGGCTGACCAGTTCCGTCTCCACGGGCGCAACCACCTTGCTCGCGGTTTCCACTTTTTCCCATTCACCAAAAATCGAAAAAATCGCACCAATTCCGACCATCAATCCAGTGAAGATTAAAAACGCCGCGCGATTCGTGCTCATCTGATCGTATCTCTCTTGATGGACAGAGTTTGTTGTCTACGCTCGCGTCCGCTCTTGCCTGTGATCAATCACAAAGTGACGGTCGAAGTTGCCGGGCCGCCTCGTACATCGCCACTGTGGCTGCATTCGCCAGATTCAAGCTTCTGGTCTCGGCACGCATCGGAATCCTCAGGCGTTGTTCAGATTCTTTAGATTCTAATATCCAACTCGGCAAACCGCGAGATTCCGGACCAAAAACGAGTGCGTCACCTACCGAAAAAGTCGCGTCCCAATGCTCTTTTGTGGCCTTCGTCGTCATCAGCCAGATATTTTTTGGCTGACACAAATCGAGGGCCGTCTGATAGTCTTCCACCACATGAACATCCACATCTCGCCAGTAATCCAGTCCCGCCCGCCGTAAATTCTTCTCGTCAAGCCTAAATCCGAGCGGCCTCACCAGCCACAGACGTGCACCAAGTGCCAGACAGGTCCGCCCAATCGCTCCCGTATTGGCCGCAATTTCCGGCTCGAATAGGATCACATGAAGCCACTTGGACTGCCCCTTTTGCGCCAAATCTCCAAGCTCGCCAGATTCAACTTCGTTCATTTCAAATTCAGCCTTTTCCAGAGCCATTGGCTTGCCAATGGTCAGCAAGTCCATTTAGCATATCATAACTTAATCGGAATGTTTGCCCGGTTTGACACGATACGCACCCACTCGATAAATGACGGTTAACAGCCATTGATTCTGACCGGCACCACTCCATGAATTGCCCTGGATGGAACTCATCCGATCACTTGCTCCACTGGCCCACCCATAAAGGCTTGAGTGACTGGTGCAGACTCCATTTTCCAAACGGCCCAACGCCGATTCAATCCCAGGCTTGGCCATATCTTACGAGCGGTCAGAACGCCCTGCTTGTTGCCCCGACCGGAACCGGTAAAACCCTTGCAGGTTTCCTCGCAACCCTCGATCATCTTCTCGGTCAGGCGGTTCAGGGGACTCTGACTGACGAAGTCAGCTGCGTTTACATATCTCCCATGAAAAGCCTGGGTTATGATATCGAAAGAAGCCTTTGCAAGCCCCTGTCTGATGTCGCGAAAGCTTTAGGTCAAGCCACCCCTGAAGTGCGAGTCGGCTTACGCACAGGTGATTCAACCCCTTACCAACGCCAACAGCTTCGTAAGTGCCCTCCTCATATACTGGTTACAACGCCTGAAAGTCTCTCCATCCTGCTCAGCCAGCAAGCCTGGGTAAACCATTTTCGTAACGTTAAGACCATCATCGTCGATGAAATTCACAGCCTTGCCCCTGTCAAGCGTGGCTCGGATCTTGCCTTGGGGCTGGAGCGTCTCTCCGCCTTGTCCACCCACGACCCGCAACGCATCGGACTTTCCGCAACCTGCCGTCCAGCCGAACTTATTGCCCAATTTCTGGTCGGCCCAAACAGAACATGTCATGTGATCGAGCCAGGCTCCGATGCCTGGAATGGGATCGTTGGTCGCACGGAACTTTCTGTCGAATCGCTGATCCGATCCGACGAAGCCCCTTACCGCCCCCTGGTTCACCAACGGCTCGTGAAACGCCTTCAGCAAAGTCTTGCTGAAAATCAGACGACAGTGGTTTTTACCAACACCAGACCCATGACCGAACGAGTCACGTTTCTACTGAAACAGGAAATTGATGGCCATTCTGATCCAGATTCGATTGCAGCCCATCATGGATCTCTCGACCGTATCCTGCGTCAGAATGT
>CAMBZY010000518.1 GCA_945872325.1 Candidatus Kuenenia stuttgartensis
GTGCAATGATTTCCAGTCCATTTCGAGGAATTAACAGGCATATTCCAAACCAGACTGAAAGCCATTCCCATTCAGCATAGATTTTTATGTCCCAATGGAGAAACAAGCTGCGAAATATGAAAAGATTAATGAACAGAGAGAATAAGTCCCCAAACCCCAAGAAAATGGACGATTTTGGAAACTCGGTTTTCATGACCAAACCTCGCTTTGATTCAGATCCGATGGATATGAATTCGTTGCGGTTTTAATAATCTTTATTTCTCCAACAGGACCGAATTGCGTTACCAGCCTCGACAGAACCGGAGTTTTTGAAAGTCGGCCTAGTAATCGTGCCACCTGAGCACGTCTGGATTTGTCCCTCAGTGGCCATCCACTAAAATCCGCGCCCTGATAATGCACTTCATTAAGATGACAACTCTCTGACGCCACTTTTGCCCACCCTTTAGCTGAACGCGATTCAGGCCAATAAATCTCTCCCCGTCTCCAGGCTACATATTTTTCCGCCCAGGAACGACTCAGATAACCTACCCCAAATAACCCGACATGAGGGTCAACCCCAGGCCAGTATCGGTTCGGAGACCATATGAGAATCGTACCACCAGGCTTAACCACCCGTAACATTTCCGCAATCGCAATTCCGGGGTTTCCTAAATGCTCGAGTAAACTATCGGCCACCACATGATCAAATGTATGATCTGGCCAAGGAAGTCTTTCAGCACATGCAGGATATATTGGGAGTGGATGATCAAACCCCATTTCCATGAGACGTTTACGTGCAACCACAAGCCATCGGGATGCAATATCCACCCCAGTCACATTTCTGCCAGCCAATAATGCTGACGCCATAAATCCGCCGGTGCCAGAACCCACTTCTAGAATCGTCCGATTCTGTGGTATTCGATTCAATAGTGCGGCCCCTCGGAATTCAGACTCCATGACGTGTTTAACAAATCGTTCACGCCTCATGGGTGAAACATCGGCTGTCATTTGATAATAGCGTCGTGTCAGACCGACTAATGATTCCTGATTCTCGAATTGTGCCAATCGCTCGGCTTTCTGACGCTCCTGATTTAAACTCAGATACCGATCCGAATGCGTCCTCAGGTCTAAGAAACCAGCACATCCTTTAAATTGCTTACCGCACGTCCCACAATTCACCTGAAACTTTTTGTGATTTCGAATCACGTCTAATACAGAATGACAGTTCGGACAGACCGGTTCCGGTGTGTACGGAATTATGGCAATCTTGTTTTTTATTCGGGATTTGGATTGATTTTCAATCATCGTCATGACGCCAGTCGCCTGACATTTCTAATTCCAGCCCCAATCCACCTTTTATATTTCATGAGTTGTAAGTCAAAGCCATCTGGCTCATCCCAGGCCCAATTCGAAGCCATTCCCGAACGCACCAGATCATATATATCCAACCGAGGCACAAATTTAAGATCCTGCCGCTCATCACACCAGCCAGGCTCTGTTCCATAACCGATCATCCCAGATTCTTCAACTATTTCTTGAGCAGATACAGGTGCCTTTCCATACGGATATGCAAAGTGCCTGCATGCTTGTCCAACCTGATCTTCTACAGTCTTTTTAGAGAATTCAATCTCATTTCGGATATTATGGACATCGCAACGACTAAAATCAGGATGCGTGGCCGAGTGTGCTCCAATACACCATCCTGCTTGACTAAGTTCTTTGATTTGCGACCATGAAAGGCACTTTTCTTCTGGAACCCACGAAGGCTGACCTTTCCATCGATTTGTTTTGCCCACATAATCCGTGGCGACAAAAATGGTTCCAGTCGATGGCAAATATTCGACCACTTTAAGAATTGATGTCAATGCGTCATCAAATGTTAGACAGGCCAACCTGGCTCCTTTGGAATTTAAAACCGATTCCAATGTCTCAAACCGGATTTGATTCTGTTTGCAAACAAGTAACCAGCGTTGAATATCTTTCAACGATGTCAGCGTAGGACTATTAAAGTCTTTACTTGATATACCATGTGCAGTAATGACTGGATAGGATTTCATCGTATTTCCCAAATGATAATATTCGCTGTTATATTACTCATTTGATGAACCACAAGAGGAATTCAATAGACTCGCTTCACGGATTGATTCAACCACCCTTGCAACACTTGCTCCATCGTATCCTGTCGCTATCGATACCGGCCCGGAATTAATCTGTTCACCGAGAATTAAGCTTCTGAGCGAATCCATTTCACGCAAAAGGCTTCGTTCAAGACCGAGTGACTTCAAACCAAGGTATTTCATAAATAATCGTTCTTCCCAATAATTTCGAACCGTTTTTTTACCCCCAGTTGGAAGTATTTCCAAACGCCAGGGAAATGCCGATATCCGAATTGAACCTCTTTCACATTTCAGATCAATGCTGAGATAGGGCTCATCTGACTCCATCCAGTTACACTCTATATAGGCCTTGAATCCATGATTTCCTGTGATCTCGGCTTTGGAAAGCAGTTCAATATTCTTACGACGCTCATCCCACGTCACTTCAGCTTTTTGCACCTGGTACAGTTTCCCTGAAAACATTTGAATCAAGTCTATCAAATGCGACCCATTATCGGTCAGAACACCTCCTCCTGAGATCTCATAATTACCAAGCCATCCGTTTAAATCTGTTTCCTCTGGCTTCTGTCCAATCCTGCCTTGAACCTGTATGAATTCTCCTAATTCATGGTTTTTAAGCAGACCTATAGCATCCATCACAGGCTTATAAAATCGATGATTAAAACCGGTTGCCATTATTAACCCATTGGCTTCGGCTTTTTCCGCCAGTTTTTGAGCAGACAGTGCATTGATTGTGAGCGGTTTTTCGCACAAAACATGCTTACCAGCATTTATCGCCATTTCAATGAGTTCGTCATGATATAAAGGCGGAGTTGCAATCACCACCAAATTGACTGTTTCATCATTAAGACCAGCCTGCAAGTCGGAATAATACTTGCATTTCCATTTCATAGCCATTCGACTGCCAAG
This sequence comes from Candidatus Kuenenia stuttgartensis, assembly GCA_945872325.1. Lineage (GTDB taxonomy): Bacteria > Planctomycetota > Planctomycetia > Isosphaerales > Isosphaeraceae > QWQI01. Next base: position 3,006 of record CAMBZY010000518.1, read on the forward strand.
ATTCGAGTCTTTATCAAAAACGCC
>CAMBZY010000519.1 GCA_945872325.1 Candidatus Kuenenia stuttgartensis
TTCAGAAATCAATCAAAACAGTTCTAAATATATACCATTAAAGAGAATTCGAGAGACATGCCAGAAGCCTGATTATCGAACCAAGGGGAATATTCTGGCTCGTAAATGGGCCCGTCCGACTGCAGTTTATGGGACTTGGCTGGCCATCCGTCTGGGCATCTCAGCCCATACGATCACCGCTTTTGCAGCGATTACCTGGGTTTTGGAATCTGTTTGTATTTCAACAGGTGATCGAAACTGGTTCTGTGTTGGTATTCTGTTTGGATTCGCGGGTTTTTGGCTCGATCACGTGGATGGTCAAATTGCAAGGGTCACAAAATCGCAAACTCTCGAAGGAATCTTCTTTGATTTCTGGATCCACTCAGCTCATGCTCTGGTCAGAGCATTTGGACTTGGATGGGGTCTGTATCAATCTACAGGGCAAGATCTTGCGGTGCTCTTTGGTATGGCAGCCGGGTTTGGATGGCTCATGCTGAGTTATTCCAACGACTCGAAATACAAGGCTCTATTTGCTCAACTAAACGCCAGTCAGTTGACATACATCATAAAAAAACGCGATGAAATGCAAAAGAATCAGGCTGTACCATCAGTCTGGAACTTTCGCAGGATCGTTCGATGGAGTTTGTTAAAACTTCAGGAACCGCATGTGGTATTGCTGGTCGAACTGCTGATTGGTTGCGTCATGTGGGCGAATCTTAATATCGGAGTATATTCCTGGTTATTTATGATGATTTTCTGGGCGATCACAGCCCCTTTGCTTGCCGTTGCAAGATTGGTGCGTTATATCCATTCATCGCTGATTACGAACGATTTTCACGAATGGTTTAAACAGGCCTCAGATGTTTGATCCCTATCCATTCAAGAGGCTTGTATCTTTCGATTGGATCTGCGATTATGGTTTGATTCAGCTCCTTTCCAAAAACTGTCCAAACCTTGAGACAGACAGTCGAAGCGACACATCCCATGAATTTGATCGAAAGAGTCGAACAATCGCGATTGCCGGTCATGCCTTTTGCACCTGATGGACTGGGGATAGGTGTTGTGGGTGCAGGGTTTATAGTACGTGACTGCCATCTTCCGGCATATCGCGAAGCCGGGTTCCGAACCGTCCGGATCACCTCTCGGACTCGATCCAAAGCCGAGGAAGTTGCATCTCTGCATCAGATTCCGCTGGTGACTGACTCGCTGGACGAACTGTTGAATCATCCAGAAGTTGCAATTCTGGATGTGGCTGTTCCGCCAGGCGATCAGCCTGAATTATTGCGTCAGGTGTTGCGTCACAGAGCTTGTAATGGTCATTTGCGGGGAATTCTCGCCCAAAAACCGCTTGCGATGGAGCCTCGTGAAGCTGCCGAAATTGTGAAAATGTGTGCAGACAGAGGCATTCAGTTGCAGGTCAACCAAAATATGCGGTATGACCCGGCTGTGCGGGCCTCAAAATATTTGCTTAATGAAAGAACGCTTGGTGAACCAGTTTTAGCCACGATCAATATGAGGGCTGTACCGCACTGGATGCCTTGGGCGAAGGGTGGCAGAAGTCTGGCGACTTATATTATGAGCATTCATCATCTCGATTGCATACGATATTGGCTGGGCGATCCAGTGCGAGTTCTAGCCAGTACGAGGCCTGATCCCCGCACCACATTTCATCATTCGGATGGTTTGAATCTCTATATTCTTGAATTTGAGAATGGTGCGAGAGCGTCATCGTGGGACGATGTCTGGGCAGGGCCTGTTAAAGAAGGTGCTGCACCGGCCATTACTATTGACTATCGCATTGAAGGCACTCAGGGCCTTGCCATTGGCCAGATTGGCTGGCCCGGCTGGCCTGAACGGGTCCCCTCCACTTTGAAATTCAGTACCATCAATGATCAATCTGACTGGAAGGAACCGAAATGGACGACAGCGTGGTTCCCGGATGCATTTGCCGGTACGATGGCTGGCTTGATGGTGGCGCTTGAATCGGGTGTGGATCCTGATATTTCAGGGTTCGACAATTTGAAAACGATCGCTTTGTGCGAGTCGGTGATGCGAGCTGCGGCTGAGCACCGCGTCATGGATCCTCAAGAAATACTCGATGAAATGCAAGTCTCTTGAATCATGAAGGAGTGTAAGATGAAACTGGGATTGATCAATTCAGCGTGGGCACAAGCGGGTCGCGATACAGCTTATGGTTTGCGAAAGACACGTGAACTTGGGTTTGACACGGTTGATATTTTCGCAGATCCGCTCGACACTTCAGCTGCGGAAAGAGCCATGATTCGTAGCACTTGCGACGATCTTGACCTGCCGATTGTCAGTGTGGCGTGCGTTGCGCTAGGACTGATTGATTTTAATCCAAGTGTCAGGCGGTTCCATATAGATCGTTGCAAGCAGTATCTGGAAATGACGGCAGAATTTGGTGGGCGAAATCTATTGCTTGTTCTCGGTGAATACGTTTGGCAAAGGGAAGTGATTCCACCTGCCGAACAGTGGCAATCAGGGGTTCAATCGCTTCAGATTCTTGGCGAATACGCCAAAAATCTTGGTCTGGAAATTGTGATGGAAATGGAGCCATTCCGAGAATCGCTTTTAAATGACGTTCCGAAAATGAAAAAGTTTCTCGATGATGTCGCCAGCCCTTCCGTAAAGGCGAATCTCGATATTTCGCATCTGGTACTTGCAAATCAGGGACCTGAATTATTAGAGAGTCTGAGAGGCCAGATTGGTCATATTCATATCTCGGATTGCGATGGAAAAGTCCATGGGGATCTACCGCCGGGCAGGGGAGTGGTGGATTTTGCCCCCTATCTGGGGAAAATTAGCGATCTTGGATTAAATCAGGACGATGTGGTGATGTCCATCGAACTGGAGTATTCCCCTGAGCCAGATAAAATTGAGGCATGGGTGGCGGAAGCGTATGAGTCGACCGCCCAGTTGTTGCGTAATGCAAATCTCAGGGACTGATTTTGCCAGAGATTGAGCACCCAGCCTGTTCAAATTTTCTCCAGCCGCTCCATGATATGCCAGCATTGCAGAAGCATTCTT
>CAMBZY010000520.1 GCA_945872325.1 Candidatus Kuenenia stuttgartensis
CGCATCATCCGCTACAGCTATTCCGACCCGTTTTATGCCAATCTCATGGGCGATGCCTTTCGGGCCTGGGCCAAGCTCGAAGCCGATACTGGCGAAAGCCTTTATGTCCGCACCGGCGGCCTGAGCTTCGGTCCCGACGATAGCAGTTATGTCCCAAAAATCGCTGCTAATCTGAAGAATCTCGACATTCCTTGCCGGTTGCTGACATCGGCTGAGGTGGTAAGAAGTTATCCGGGATTGCGTGTCCCCAAAGGATTTGTCACAGCGTTTGAACCGTCTGCCGGAGTCTTGATGGCTAGCAAGGCACCAAGGTTGCTTGCGGAGCTGGCAGCCAAGGTGGCGGGCGGATTGTTTGAGCATCGACAGAATTATGCTGTTCAATCGATCGATCTGGATGGCGAATTTCCAGTCATCATCGGGCCTGATCAGGAGCGGATCGAGGCTGAGAGGGTGGTGGTGGCGGCAGGTGGATGGGTCAGAAAACTCTTGCCGAAAGAGACCAAATCGCTTGAAGTCACTCGCCAGAGCGTGTTTTATCTCAAGCCCGAAAATCTGGATGCGTTCAGGCCGGGTCGCTGGCCAGTGGTAATTTACAAGGGCGACGACGCCATGGATCTTTTCTACAGCGTTCCTGCCATGTCAGACCAAGGCATAAAACTGGCCAGGCATGGGGGGCCAGTGTGCGACCCTGATAAAGTGGATCGTGCCGTGACGGAAGCCGATTGGGCGCCGGTTCAGGAATACATTCAGAAATACGTTCCAGCATGGGATGGAGCGACCATTGCCAGCCAAACGACGTGCCTTTATACGATGACCCGCAACGAAGATTTTCGCGTGGGGCCAATCGTAAGGCATCCACGGGTGATCATGGCATCGCCCTGTAGCGGCCATGGATTCAAGTTTGGTCCACTCATTGGCCGGATTGTGGCGGATTTGTGCGAAACCGGGATGTGCGATTACGATATCCAGCGATGGAACCCTAATCGCGACTCCGAAGGCCAGCGTTCATCACTTTAAAAACCAGATTGGATCAGCCGCGAATCTGACCGTTGCCAATCACAATCCATTTGGTGGTTGTTAGTTCCGTCAGGCCACACGGGCCACGGGCGTGAAACTTGTTGGTGCTGATTCCGATCTCGGCACCCAGGCCGAGTTCTCCGCCATCATTGAAACGCGTCGAGGCATTGACCATCACGGCGGAACTGTCTGCATGTGCGATAAAGTGTTGAGCCGCTTGAATATCTCGCGTAATAATCGCTTCAGTATGCTTCGACGAGTGGCGGTGGATGTGGGCCAAAGCGGCGTCAATATCGGCAACTACGGCCACGTTCAGAATCTTCTCGCCATATTCCGTATCCCAGTCCTGCTCTGATGCCGGAACGATGATCGGTACAATCCGGCACGCCTCGTGGTCGCCTCTAAGCTCAACGTCTTCTGCTAAAAGGGCTTCCGCAGCGATTGGCAGGAATTCCTGAGCGATTTCATGATGCACCAACAAGGCTTCCGCTGCGTTGCAGACGGCTGGCCTTTGGGCCTTTGAATTCACGATGATATTGACGCCCATCACGATATCAGCCGATTTATCGATGTAAACATGGCAAATTCCGGCATCGTGCTTCAGAACAGGCATCTTGGCGTCGTGACTCACCCGTTTGATCAGCCCTGAGCCGCCTCGGGGAATAGCCAGATCAATCTTGTCTGACATCTGAAGCAGTACGCCCACCGCGTCCCGATCGGAGGTGGGGACAATTCCCACAGCGTCGCGTGGAAGGCCTGACTGTTCCAGAGTGTCGCTTAAAATCTGATGAAAAATCCGGTTCGTATGGGTGGCTTCTTTACCGCCCCTCAAAATACAGGCATTGCCACTTTTGATGCATAAGGCAGCAGCGTCAACAGTTACGTTGGGCCGGCTTTCATAGATCATGAAAATCACGCCCAGGGGGACTCGGATCTGACTGACTTCGAGACCGTTTGGACGTTTCCCGCCATGAATCACCTCGCCGACAGGGTCGGGCAGGGCGGCCACTTCTTCGACAGCTCTCGCGATCGCTTCCAGTCGCTTTGAGTCAAGCTTCAGTCGGTCAATCGCAGCCGCGTTTAGGCCAAATCCAGGAGCGGCATCGACATCCTTTTGATTTGATGCCAGAATTTCGTCCCTTCGATGCCGCAAGCCTTCAGCCGCCATTTTCAGCCACGAATTACGTGCTGCACCGGAAGTTACGCCAATGTGGCGAGCGGCTTCGGCAGCCCGTTCAGCCAGAACGCGACATTCCGTCCAGAGCAGGTGGGATGGTCCGAACTGGTTGGCAGGTAATGAATTATCCGTGGTTGTGCCTGACATCGCCTGTTGTCGTCTCCAAAGCATTCCAAACTCGAATTGCATCCACTGTCGCAGCATTATCATGCACGCGAACAACCTGTGCACCGTGCCATGCCGCGTGAAGTGCAGAGGCCACGCTCCCGGCGGTGCGTTCGCCCACCGGCCGACCTGTGATATCACCGATCATCCGCTTTCGGCTCGTACCTATCAACAGTGCGCAGCCAAGTTCTGCGAATTTATTGAGATTTCTGAGGATCGTCAGGTTGTGCTCAAGAGTCTTTCCAAACCCGATCCCTGGATCGACTGCGATCCGCTCCTTTGCGATACCAGCTTGAACGGCAGTCTGAATTCGGTGATGGAAAAAACTAATCACTTCGCCAACCACATCTTCATACTCAGGCTTGATTTGCATCGTTGAAGGCGTGCCCTGCATGTGCATGATTACGACGCCTGCCGGGGATTGTGCCACCACTTCGGTCATGTTCCCAGAGGGATCAAGTCCGGTAATGTCGTTCACAATCAAGGCACCAGCGGCGATAGCACGGCGAGCGATTTCCGGCTTGTAGGTGTCTACCGAAATGATCGTATCCGGACAGCTTTTCAGCACACCGGCGATCACCGGCGCGATGCGGTCCCATTCTTCGTCCAAAGGGACAGGTGTGGCGCCGGGGCGGGTGGATTCACCACCGAT